>JBEPZQ010000136.1:0-5444 GCA_041640755.1 Thermodesulfovibrio sp.
CATATACACCTCCGATCTGGGTCTTTAATTTTTAAGCTAAATGTTTATCTATTTTACCCAGATCGGAGCTTTTTAAAAAATTTATTTTGGACAAGAGTGCGGTAGTATCTATTATTATTCCCTCTACTGGCTTTGTAAAAGATCTTATATATTTTTTGAAAAATTCTCTCTGCTTTCCTTCATCCCCCAATACCTTTAATACTCTGCTTATACCCTGAGATGAAAGTCCTTTGGTTTTATATATAAATCTCACCACATTGCCTTCATACCAGTGTTGTGCATACATCATAGCTGAAGGCTGTGTAACCCGATAGATTAATAAGGACAGTATTAATGCCGCGTCTTTCTTGAAGACCTCTTGTATTAATTCATCTATCCCTGTCTTCTTTAATACTTCACTTAAGAGAAATCCTTCTCCAAAATCTAAAATATATTTTTCTTTGTGCTTTTCATAATCAGACTTTTTGATAATCTCTCCATTTTCATCTACAGGACCAAGATACTTTACCCTCTGTCTTGGTGATTTGGTATTTTTATCCCAATAAGAGGTGATCTCATATGCATATTTTTTGTTACCGATTGTTTTATATCTTGCATAACTCATAGTGCCTATATTAGGCATACATGACATAATTAGTTGTTGTATGTCAAGAATAAGAAAAAATACCCAAAAATAGAGATAGACACTTGTCACTGCGAGCCCCCCTGTTGCGAGCGATAGCGTGGCAATCCGCAACATCGTCACTGCGAGCCTCCGAAGGAGGCGAAGCAGTCTCTAATAAGGCTTTATTGAAAAACAAAGTAGAGATTGCTTCGCATCCTTCGGATGCTCGCAATGACAGCAAAAAATACTTAATTTTCAAATGGTTATACCAATTTTTGGATTTCTATTTCTATTTTTGGGAAAAATAGTTATATATTGGGAAGTTACTAAATATTGAAAATTGGAAATACTTTGATAGTGCCTAATTTATGCGGAATTTAGGAAATTGAAAATCAATGAGCTACAATCTTTAGATTTGATTACAAGATTCTGGCTCATTTTTGTAAAGTCTTAATAACTTCTCTCCAAATCCTAATCTCCGTATTTCCTTCTTTTCCTCATTAAGTTTGTTTATAAACTTAAACGCCCAATTTCTGCAAAGATTTTTTTCCAGTAGTCATAAGAGCCTTTACTCGTTGTTTTTCCCGGATAAATATCATAAAGCCTCTTATACTGGTCAGGAGTTGTATCTGGCATCACAACATTTGCTCCACAGAAAAAAGCTTTTAATCTCAGTGAAGGTGAAATTGCACCCAATGCAGTTGTCGCAGGAATGTTTGCATAGGGAAGAAGAATTCTTGCAATTGCAAGCACTTTTAAAGTTATCAAGGGATTTCCTAATGGAGCTTTCCTCAATGGAGTTTCAGGATGCGGAATAAAAGGACCTATTCCAATCATATCAAGTTCAAGCTCTTTCATAAGTAAGAGATCATCCACCAATGAGTCAATGTTTTGTCCTGGAAGTCCAACAATAATTCCTGAACCAGTCTCATATCCAAGTTCTTTTAAACATTTAATACACTGAATTCTTTTTTCAAGTGTTGTATCTGGCTTCAGTGCCTTAAAAAGCCTTTCATCTGATGTTTCAAATTTAAGAAGATATCTGTCTGCTCCAGCATCCTTCAAAATTGCATAATCCCTGTAACTAAGCTCACCAACTGAGAGAGTAACCGCAACATTAAATTTCTTAATCTCTTTTACGACTTCACTGAGTTTTTTCGCACTCCATAATGGATCTTCACCAGACTGAAGCACTACTGTCCTAAATCCAGCTTGAACAGCCTCCTCTGCAGCCTTAATTATTTCATGAGAATTCATTCTATAACGAACTATTTTTTTATTGTCCCTTCTTAAACCACAAAACAAGCAGTTGCATCGGCAATAATTGGAAAATTCAACAATTGCTCTCAGATGAACTATGTTTCCATGAATCTGCTTCCTTATTTCATCTGCCATTTTTGCAACTTTATCAAATGGAGTTTCAACAAGAAGTTCCTTAATTTCAGCTTTTGTATGATTTGAAATGGCAGTTTTAAGACTCATGCCTTGCCTTTTTTAATTTCTTAAGAATCTGAATCTCTTCCATGCTCTCTTTTTTAGTCTCATCTATCAATGACTGAAGTTGTGGAAATGGAGAAAGTGCTCGCGCAAGCACTCCATGTATATGTGCCATTATTACACCATAATTTACTATCGGAACTCCTGCCCTTTTTGCCTGCATTATTCTGCTGAGCATCTCCTTACGATTAATCATGCATGCACCACAGTGAACGATAAGTTTATACTGACTGAGCTCTTCAGGCAAAGGTCCTCCTCCTGCCTTCACATCTATCTGAAGTTCTCCACCAACCTGAGCCCTCAGCCATCTTGGAATCTTCACTCTTCCAATATCATCCTCAACAGGATGATGAGTGCATGCCTCTGCAATCAGAATTTTATCACCGGGTTTAATTTCTTTTACTGCAAGCACTCCTTCAACAAGGGTTTGAAGGTCTCCCTTGTATCTTGCAAAAAGTATTGAAAAAGATGTGAGCCTTATGTCTTGGGGAGTGTCTGCTGCAACTTTGTTGTAAACTGAAGCATCTGTGACAACTAAAGATGGTTTTTTATTTAAATGGTTGAATGCATGCAGTAGTTCCCTTTCTTTTACAACTAAAGCCATTGATTCATTGTCTATGATGTCTCTTATTACAATCTGTTGAGGAAGAATAAGTCTTCCCTTTGGTGCTGCCTTGTCAACAGGAATCACACAAATCACAATGTCACCGGGATTGATAAGATCACCAATAACTGTTGGAAGAGTCCAGTCCTTTGGTGCATGATTTATTATTGCCTGTTTAAGCTCGTCAATTCCCTCACCTGTTAAAGCACTTACGAAAACTTTAGGCTCTGGAATTTCCTGAAGCTTTTCAGGTAACTGATTTTTAATTTGAGGGTAAATGTCAATTTTGTTTATAACATACACCAAAGAGGTATTCATCTGCTGAGCCCTATGCACAACTTCTTTTTCAAATTCTCCAAATCCCTTTTCAGGGTCAATTACAAGAAGGATAAGGTCTGTTTTTTCCAAAACTTCGTATGATTTTCTCTTTCTAAGCTCTCCAAGTGTACCTACATCATCAATTCCTGCTGTATCAATTATCACAACAGGACCTAATGGAAGTATCTCCATTGCCTTTGTAACAGGGTCTGTTGTTGTTCCGGGAACATCAGAGACAATTGCAAGGCTCTGACCTGTTAATGCATTAATAAGAGATGATTTTCCCGCATTCCTTCTTCCAAATATTGCTATATGAAGTCTTTGACTTTTTGGAACACTCATTTTTGCTCTCCTAACAGAGATTTAACTTTTAAGAGTATTTCGTCCTTTTCATGAATTTTTTCCCATTCATTTGATACAATCGCATATCTTTCATTGAGATAAACAACTTCAGGCGGAAGAAAACTATCCTCCCTGTGTCCTGCTATGTATGAATGTCTTTTCCCAAGAATCTCAACAAACCAGATATGGGCTCCATATTTTTGTTTTACAAAATCTGCAATTTCATTAAGTTTTTTAGTTAAATCATTAGAAATACAAATCCCTTTCTCCATTCTGGATTCTCCTGTAGTATTCAAGCAAATTATCAAAAACCTTTGGTGGCACTTTTTCTTTAAGCTCTTCAATCTCTTGTTGAATGATCCTTTCTCCAGCAGCCTTAGTCTGTTCTGATGCAAAATCATCAAGCCATTCTCTGAATGTAAGAACAGCGTTTAATTTACAGAAAATTCCCTCTTTTCCTGTTTTAAGCAGAGTCATAATTCGTTCTCCTGTTCTTCCACAACGGTATCCTGCTGTGCAAAAGCTCGTAATATAACCCATTTCTGCAAGCTCACGTACAACCTCATCAAGGCTTCTTGGATCGCCAATTTGAAACTGCTGACGTTCAAGCTCCTGTTCAGTGTATCTGTCTGAGTAAGCTCCTATTCCAATCCTTGTTGAAGCATCTGTCTGTGTTATCATTCCAGAGGCAATAATTTCTCTTCTGACATGTGCCGGTTCCCTTGCAGTAAGAATCATTCCAGTGTATGGAACAGAGAGCCTTATCACTGCAATGAGTTTTTTAAAGTCTTCATCTGAAACTTTATATTTACTTTCTTGAATAAATGGTGTGTTTGCTGCAGGTTCAAGTCTTGGAAAGGATATTGTATGAGGTCCTATTCCAAACTTTTTCTCTAAATCCCTTGAATGATATAAAAGAGCCATCACTTCAAATCTCCAATCATAAAGACCAAAAAGCACACCTAATCCAACATCATCAACTCCTGCCTCAAGTGCCCTGTGATGACAGTAAAGCCTCCATTGATAATTATGCTTAAGTGTGCCCTCTGGATGAACATTTGCATATGTTTCATGATGATAGGTCTCTTGAAATACCTGATATGTTCCTATTCCAACTTCTTTAAGTTTTTTCAAATCTTCAATTGACATTGGAGCAGCATTCACATTTACCCTTCTTATCTGTCCATACCCCCTTTTAGTTGGAACTTTTACAGAGTAAATTGTCTCAAGTGCCTTTGTTATGTAATGAACTGAAGTGCGAGGATGCTCTCCAAGACTTATTATAAGTCTTTTATGCCCTATCTGACCTGCTAAGACTTCTGTCTCCCTCTCTATTTCCTCAAATGTAAGAACTCTTCTTTTTATTACATGATTGTCCCTTCTGAAACCGCAATAGAGGCAGTTGTTTACGCAAAGGTTTCCAAGATAAAGGGGAGCAAAGGTGACAATTCTGTTGTCATAAACCTTTTTCTTAATCTGGCGAGCGGTTTCAAAAATCTCTTCCCAAAGTTCAGGGTCCTTTACATTAAGAAGTGCTGCTGTTTCATCGGGTTCTAAAGTTTCAATGGATAGAGACTTTGCCATTATTTCCCTTACTCTTGATGGCTCAGAATTCTCATTATTCTTGAGCTTTTCCCATATCTCTTCATCATTTATAAAATCTTTTCCATTGTCCATATACTTTGTTATTTCTTCTTCTTTTATCACACTTTCTATCCAACTTTTTTCTAATAAAGCTGTTGTCATTTTAAAAACCTCCTTAAATATTTAATCCCTGCAAAACCGGGAGTTGTTAGCTCCTGTGGCTGTGTTATATTTTTTATCTCTGCCTCAGTAAAAAATCCTTTTTCAATCAATATTGCTTCAACTTTTTTGCCTGTGGCTATTGCCTCTTTGTAAATCTCTGCACATTTTTCATATCCAAGATATGGAGAAAAAGCTGTTATAACACAAGAACTTCTGTCAAAAAGTTCTCGACATCTTTCCTCATCAACCTCTATGCCTGATACACATTTTTCCCTAAAAATCCTGCAACAGTTTTTAAGCATCTTTAGAGAACCTATCAATTCATGGGCAATA
>JBEPZQ010000137.1:0-5423 GCA_041640755.1 Thermodesulfovibrio sp.
AAAAATTAGACAAAAAAGTCAATATTTAATGGAATAAATAAGCAAAAATAATAAAATTAGGTTAGACTACAAAATTGAATAAAAAAAGATATAACTTATTGAATTATAAAGCTTTTGATATTTTTAAAGGCTGAAAATTGATGAAGTTGGGTTAAAGTATCTCGTAATGACAGAATAACAAGGATTTTATAGAAATCGCTAAATTTATGTATAGTCAATTCTGACCTTGCTTCCTTCTCCAAAACTGTTGGGCGGTGTTACTATTAGTTTAATTGGCACTCTGTTTTTAAGCTCATCTAAATGGCTTATTATTCCAACTGAAATTTTATCCTGCCTGAGCCTCTCTAAAGATGTCATAACAATGTCAAGTATTTCTGAGTCAAGGCTTCCAAATCCTTCATCAAGGAAAAAGAATTCCAACGGAGCTCTTCCTTTCAGTTGAATCTGAGATGAAAGTGCAAGGGCTAAAGCAAGGGATGCAAGTAAAGTTTCTCCGCCAGACAAAGTTTCAACTGATCTTCTTACTCCACTGTTTAAGTCATCTCTTATGACAAAGTTGTTGTCAGAGCTAAGTTCAATTGCATATCTACCTCTGCTAATTTCTTTCATCCTTCTTGTGGCTGAAAGAGTTATATGTCTGAGTTGTCTTGTGGCAACAAATTCAACAAATTTATTGCCTTCAAAAAGTCTATCAAGTTCGTTAAGCATATTAACTTCTTTTTCAAGCTCATTTTTTTGTTTTGTGTATTCCTCTACCTTTTGAAGTTTATCCGTCATATCAGTTAAAGTTTGTTTTAGTGCTCCAATTTCTTTACTTTTCTCAGTTAATTCTTTCTCTATTTCCTTAAGCCTTTCTTCAAGAAATAACCATTCCTGTTCGTCTATTTGTCTGCCTTGTAAAAACTTTGTTAATCTGTCAATGTTGTTGATTATCAATGCATAACTATCATCAAAAGCTTTTATTTCCTGTTTTAATTTTTCTATTTGTGTAGAGGTAAGATAGTTATTTAATGCCTCTTCTTTGTCTTTAAAGCCCTTTTCCGCAAGGACTTGATTAAGTTGATTGATTTTATCCTTTAACATATTGTTTAATAAATCCAACTTTTCAAGGAGAGATACTTTTTTACTTTCTTTTTCTTGAACATTTTTTTGTGCTTTCTCAAAAGTTTCCTTGCTGATTCTTTCGTTATTTAAGATTTGCTCTTTTTCTTTCTTCACTTCCTCAAAATATGAATCTAAATCTTTACCCTCTGTCAAAATATTAAGTTCTTGCAGTTTTTCATTTAGATTTTTATTCTGCTCTGTTAACTGCTGATTTTTTTGAGCCAGTTGGATTGAAATTTCATTATTTAATCTTGCCTGAAGGCTCTCCTTGTTGTTTTTTGCCTCTTCAACCTTTTTTCTCAATTTTTCAATTTCTTGCACAAGTTTGTTGATTATTTTCTCACTTTCTGTTATCTCTTCTACTGACTTTCTGAAATCTTCAATTCCTAATTCATTGCGAGCATTATCAAGTTTAATTTTTAGCTCTTCATATTTTGCTGTAGTTTCTTTAAGGGATTGGGCTAATTCATCCAAGTTATCTCTATTGTTTTTAATATTTTCCGTAATTTTTGTATGTTCTAACTTTTGCCCTGTTATTTCATCTTTCAGTTTTTTTAATGAACTTTCAAGTTCATTTTTTATTTGCATCCATGCATTTAATTCCTCCTTCCCTCTGTCAAGGGATTCTTGAATTTGTAACTTTTGATTCTCTAATTGAGTTATATCAATATTTTTCAACTCCTCTGATAGGCTATTATGACTTTCTTTAAACATATCTTCTCGTGCTTGGAGTTCTGATGTTTTTTGACAGAGTTCAGAGATTATATTTTGTGTTTGCTTTATTTCGTTTTCTAAATTTTTTAGTATTTCTTCGTTTTCTTTGATTTTTTCACTTTCAATTTTTTGAGCAAGTTTTATATGTTGAGTAGAGCCACATACAGGACAAGGTATTCCCGGTTGAAGACTCTCTGCTAATTCAGCAGCGATATTTTGAATTTTAAGTTTCTCTGTTTCATCTTTTAATTTTTCTAAATTTGCCTGCTTTTCTTTTATATCCTGTTCAAATTTATTGATTTCAGCCTGAATATTGCTTTTTTCATTTACAATTTTCTTTAATTCTTCTTCAATCTGAGTCATTTTCTGTGCTTTTTCATTATAATCAATAATTTTTTGCGTCAAAATTCCAAGTTCTTGCTGAAGACTGAGAAGTTCTTCATTGGTTGGAGGCTTCTTATTTTCAAGCTGGACTATCTTTTCTTCAATTCCTTTTCTTTCTTCTTCCTTTTGCCTCAATATTATTTCTCTTTCAAGCCTTTCTTTTTCCAAATTATTTATCAAAGCATTTAAATACGCAATTTTGTCTTCCTTTTCTTTTTTCTCTATTTCAAGCCTTTCAAACTCTTTCTGAATTTCATAGCCGGAGAAGATTTTTTCTTTTATTTCTGGAGCAACTTGACGAGCCTTGAGTTCATCCTCTTTATTAATGAGTTGCTTGTTGTAATCATCTATAAGATTTGAAATTTTGTTTATTTCTGACTCTAACTTTTCTTTTTGTTTTTTTATCTTTTGAATTTCTTTTTCAAGTTTATCATTTTCGCTTTTAATCAGCTTTATGTCTTCTCTAAGTTTGAATGCTCTTTTGAGTTTTTCCTCTTTTTCAATTAAAACAGGTATCTGCTCTTCCTTTTGTTTAAGTGCAATATTATATAGTTTCTCAGATTCAGAAAGTTCTTTTTTTGCCTGTTCAAGTTCTATGGAACATTTTTTAAGTTCAGATTTGGTATTTTCTATTGTTTTTTCTGTCTCTTTCAATGAATCTATGTATGGTTTTGTATAATTTGCATTTTCGGCTTTCTGAAGTTTTTTCTTACTCAATTCTACTTCAGCAAGTCTTTCATCAAACTCTTTTTTCTTCATTAAAAACTGCTTTAATTCTTGCTGTTTGTCCCATACTTCTTTTAGCTTTTCTCTTTGTTGAGCAATTTTTTCCCGTTGCTCCCTTAATTTTTGCTCCTCTTCCTGCAAAAAATTATATTTTTTAGTTAAATCTTCCAATGCTTCTCTGCTTACACCTTCATATTGGTTCAGTATGCCATCAATGCGACTGAGTTCATTTTCTTTTTCTTTCCTCATCTCCCTTATTCTTGATACGAGTCTATTGCCGTATTTTTCCAAACCAAAAATCCTTTCTAACATGTCCCGTCGGTCTCGTCCTGTAAGTTTAAGAAATTCGCTGAATTTTCCCTGAGGAAGCACAACTGAACGAGTGAAATCATCAGCTGTGAGTCCAATCAGCTCAATTATTTTTTGTTGTAGTTCCCTTTCTTTTTCAGCAAGAATATTATCTGTATCTCCCCTTTCTCTTAATCTTGATATTACAGTTTTATAAGTGCTCTTTTTTGTATCCCGACTTATCTTTCTTTCAACTATATATTTCTTCTTTTGTCCATCTATGGTTAATTCAAATTCAAAGGATACAAACATTGAGTTGCAAAGGGAATTGATGAAATCTCTGCTATTTCTTGGAATTTTTCCATATAAAGAAAATACAATTGCCTCTATTATCGTTGATTTTCCGCTTCCAGTAGGACCAAATATACCAAAAAGTCCCTTGCTTGTTAATTTTTCAAAATCAATAAACTGTTCTTCAACAAAACTATTAAGTCCTGCTATTTTAAGACTGATGGGCTTCATCTTCTTCTCTTATTATTTTCATAAAAAGTTCAATTAGTTCCTGCGAAGGTTCAAATCTTTTTTCTTTTAAATAAAACTCCTTAAAGAGCTCGTCTATGCTTTTATTTTCAATTTCAAACTCTTCAATATTTATCTCATCATCTGGGAAAATAGGTTTTATTTCAATAATATCTGGCAGTATTCTTTTCATCTCTTTTATCTTTGATTGTGGTAAAGGCTCTTTAGTTCTTATTTCAAAATATGCCCATATGTCTTTGTCCTGATACTCATTGCAAATAAGAACTGCTTCATCTATTCCATTACAGCGGAAAATTTCAATAGGTTTATAGTTTTTGAAGAAAATCTGGCTGACTTGAGCTTCTCTCCCAGGTTTTAAATCTACAATGTATGCTCCTTTTGACTGAGTCACTTCGCTTTTACTGTATTGCAGAGGTGAGCCAGAATAAAAAATTGGCACTGTGGATTTTATTTGCTGTGGTTTATGAAGATGACCAAGCGCTATATATTGAGCATTATTTGGCAAATGGGATACATCAACTAAAAAACTTCCTCCCAACTGTATAGGTCTTTCAGAGCCAGATTCCTCTCCTCCAGCAACAAACAAATGGGATGCTACTATATTTATAGTGTCCTTTCTGAATTTACTTGAAAGCTCATCAAAAACTTTACCAATTCTTTCAGAATAACATCTCTGCATAATTTCCTCATCTTTTTCCTCTGTGAATAACTCATTCAGTCTTTTTTCGCTCGGATAAGGCATTGTAAGGATTATTGCTCTTTCTCCTTTAAGCTCAATTTCAAAATAACCTTTTCCAGACTCTATAACTTTGAATTTTCCAAAGTTTCCTTTTGGTAAAACATCGGTTAAACTGCTTACAATTATAATTCCATTTTCATAGGTAAGAGGACTTATTGCAGAAAGTCTTTCAGGGTTGTCATGATTGCCTGCTATGATAAGAATTACTCTTTGCCCATCTGAAAGCTTTTTTAATGTGCTGTAAAGAAGACTTTCAGCTTTAGCAGGAGGATTGGAAGAATCATAAACATCTCCTGCAATTATGACAAGATCAACATCATTTTCATCAACAATCTGTACAAAGTCTTCTAAAAATCTATCCTGCTCATCAATGCGAGAGAAATTTTCAAGATTTTTTCCTAAATGCCAGTCAGAAGTATGTAAAACTCGCATGTTTTTATTTTAAAAGTAATATCTCTGGGAGGCGATTGCCTCCCTTTTTTATGTTCCCTCTTGCCAGCTGTTGAGATATTTGAATTGTTCCTTTGTGAGTTTGTCAATTTTTATTCCCATAGTCTCGAGCTTTAGCCGGGCAATTTCCTTGTCAATGTCTTCAGGGACTGAATAGACTGTATTTTCCAATTTCTTGCCATTTTTAAAGATATATTCAGCAGAAAGTGCCTGATTAGCAAAGCTCATATCCATAACCGCAGCAGGATGTCCTTCTGCAGCACTTAGGTTAACAAGCCTTCCTTCTGCAAGAAGATAAATTCTTCTTCCATCCTGCAATGTAAATTCTTCTACAAACTCTCTTATCTGTCTTACTGACTTAGAAAGCCTTTTTAAAGCCTCAATGTCAATCTCTACATTAAAATGCCCTGTATTTGATACTATCGCGCCATCTTTCATCTTTAAGAAAACATTTTCAGAGATTACATTAATGTTTCCT
>JBEPZQ010000138.1:0-5374 GCA_041640755.1 Thermodesulfovibrio sp.
TAAATCAAATACATTTAACACTGATTTACTTGATGCAATTGAGCTCGGACATATGCTTACTTTGGCTGAAGTTATTGCATCATGTGCCTTACAGAGGACAGAAAGCAGAGGAGCTCATTGCAGGGAGGACTATCCACAGAGAGATGATGAAAACTGGCTAAAGCATACTTTTGCATTCCAGTCTGACAAAGGAATTCAGTTTAAATACAGGCCTGTTAAAATTACAAGATTTAAACCGGAGGAGAGGAAATACTAATGAGTAAGTTCTATACTTTCAGAATCAAAAGATATTTACCTGATCAAAATCCACCTACAAGGTGGGATGAATTTAGGATTAAATTAAACAGTATGGAAAGAGTTTTGGACGGATTAGTAAAAATTAAAGAAAATATTGATGGCACTCTTACTTTTAGAAAATCCTGTGCTCACGGTGTTTGTGGTTCATGTGCTATGAACATAAATGGTAAAAACAGGCTTGCCTGTCAGACTCTTGTTAAAGACCTTCCAGAGATAATTGAAATTGAACCTCTGCCCTCGCTACCTGTAATTAAAGACCTTGTTGTGGATATGACCTTATTTTTTGAAAAAAATGACAAGGTTCTTCCATATCTTATTAACGATGAACCACCACCTGAAAGAGAAAGAATTCAGTCACCAGAGGAGCAGCATAGGATTTTGGAGTCAATAACATGCATAATGTGTGGCAGTTGCACAACTTCATGTCCTGTTTTCTGGGCAGACAAGCAGTATTTAGGACCATCTGCATTACTTAAATCTTATAGATTTCTTTTTGACACAAGGGATAGAGCTACTGAGGAAAGACTACAGGCTATCACAGGAGAACACGGAGTATGGAGATGTCATTCAATTTTTAATTGTGTTGAGGTATGCCCAAAGGAAATAGACATAACAAATCATATACTTAAACTTAAAAGGCTTGCAGTTAAAAAGGGTTTTAGAGGAGGTGAACGGTGAGATACAGATGGCATATAGGTTCTTTAGCATGGCTTGTTCATAGAATAACAGGAGTTTTGCTTGCCCTCTATTTAATTGCCCATATTTTTGTTTTAAGCCATTTGAAAGACCCAAGCAGTTACAACCAGATTATGAATATGATGAAGAATCCTGTAATTAAAATAGGTGAATTGATGCTTTTTGCAGTTGTTTTAATTCATGTTTTTGCTGGAATAAGAATAACAATGCTTGAAATAGGATTTTCTACAAAATATCATAAACAGATGGCTTATTTTTCTGCTTTTGCAGTCTGTTTAATTTGGTTGATAGGAGCTTTTTACTTTCTTAAGGAGGTGTTTTAATGTGGAGCTGGCTTTTTCACAGGATAACAGGCGTGATACTTGTTGCGGGGCTTCTTTATCATTTTATCTTTATGCACTTTATGGGACATGATAACTATTCATATGAAGCTGTTGCTCAAAGACTAAAAGAGCCATCTTGGCAGTTTTTTAATATAATATTTTTGCTCTCAGCCCTTTATCACGGATTTTATGGACTCAATGGGCTTGTAAGTGAATATATTAAAGGAAACTATTGGAAAAGATTTATGAAATATGTGGTATTTATTATTCCAATAGTACTTGCTTTTTTTGGGATGAAAATAGTAATCTTTTAAAACCTGATAAAGATTGAACATAAGGGTTGAAAAAATTATTTAACAGCTTAAAAAAAGAAAAAAATGTGATAAAATATAAAAAAATTTAAA
This sequence comes from Thermodesulfovibrio sp., assembly GCA_041640755.1. Classification (GTDB taxonomy): domain Bacteria; phylum Nitrospirota; class Thermodesulfovibrionia; order Thermodesulfovibrionales; family Thermodesulfovibrionaceae; genus Thermodesulfovibrio. Next base: position 1,721 of record JBEPZQ010000138.1, read on the forward strand.
GCTTTTCTCAGTTAAACTGAGCTTTTATACTGAGGAAAGGAGAGGTTTAATATGCCAGCAGTTTACATATGGAAGGGCAGAACAGAAAGTGGTCAAGTGGTTTCAGGAGTAACTGAAGCTGAAAATGAAGCAGCTCTTATTCTTGCCCTAAGGCAAAGCGGCATAATTCCTCGCTATATAAGAGAAAAAGAAGAAAGAAAAGCCTTTGCTTTTGGCAAAGTTTCATCAAAAGATCTTCTGTTCTTTACCCGTCAGTTTGCAACCCTTTTTGCCTCAGGAGTGCCTGTTGTTCAAGCCTTTGAAGGAATAATAGACCAGATAAAAAACAAGACATTCAGAAAAATTCTCATGCAGATGAGGAATGACATAGAAAAAGGGTCATCATTAGCTGATGCTATGAGAAGGCATCCAAGAGTATTTAGTTCTCTTTTTATAAATATGGTTAGAGCTGGTGAAGAAGGTGGTATGCTGGATAAAGTCCTCATGCGAATGGCAGACTATCTGGAGAAAATGATAAAGCTGAGAAGGAAAATTATTGGAGCCATGATATATCCTTCATTGGTTATAGCCATAGCTGTCTTAGTTGTTTCAGTTATTATGATTTTTGTTATACCTACATTTGCACAACTTTTTGGCGAAATGGGTCTTGATTTACCGCTTCCAACAAGGATAACAATTGGAATTAGTAATTTCATGGCAAAAACAGGAATTTTTATATTTTTAGGCATTATAGGATTTTTCATTTTCATTAAACTTTTCCGAAAAACTCCAATGGGACTTAAAGTCACTGATACGGTTTTTCTGAAAATACCTCTTTTAGGAATAATCCTTCAAAAGGCAGCACTTTCAAGATTTGCAAGAACTCTTGGAACACTTCTTGGCAGCGGTGTTCCGATTCTGACAAGTATGGAGATATCTGGAAAGGCTTGTGGTAATAAGGTTATTGAAGATGTCGTTATGTCAATGAAAGATGATATTACAGCAGGTAAATCTTTGACAGAAACCCTAAAATCAAAACCAGACCTTTTCCCGTCTGTTTTTATTCAAATTGTAAACGTTGGAGAATCAACTGGTAAAACAGATGAGATGTTAAACAAGATATCTGATTTTTATGATGAGGAAGTTGACAACGCTGTGGCAAACCTAATGAGCATGCTTGAACCAGCATTGATAGTTTTTCTTGGTGTTACAATAGGGTTTATAGTAGTATCTCTTTACCTGCCAATATTCAAACTTGGCGAAGTTGTTGGCAAAGGCGGATAAGAGCCTTTTTCAGCGTATCAATATCTTCATCAGAATGACCCGCGCTTACTGTTATTCTGATTCTTGGTGTTTTTACTGTCGGCGGTCTTATAACTGGAGCATAAGTCCCTGAATCATATAGAATTTTTGATGCTTTCGTTGCTTCCTCTATACTTTCAAATAGGATTGGAATTATTGGAGTTTCGGTGGCTGTAGTTTTTAATTGAAGGTCTTTTAAAACAGTTATGACTTTATGAGTATTTTCCCAAAGCCTTTCTATAAGAGTTCGCTCTTTTATTATCAATTTTATGGAGGCAATAGCAGAGGCGACTACTGAGGCAGGAAGTCCTGTTGAAAAAATAAAACCTCTCGCATTGTTTATAAACCATTCAACAAATCTTTTGTCTGCGCATACAAAGGCGCCAAAGGAACCAAGTGCCTTTGAGAGTGTGCCCATTTGAATAATAAAATTATCAGCTTTCAGCCCAAAGTGTTGTAGTGCTCCGTGCCCATTTCCAAGAACTCCTGTTCCATGAGCATCATCAAGATATAAAATAGCTTCCTCAGAAATACAAATTTCGTATAGTTCTCTAATTGGAGCAAGATCACCGTCCATGCTGAAAACTGTATCAGTGATAATGATTCTTTGTCCGTTGCATGGAGTTTCTTTTATAAGATTTTTTAGATGTTCCATATCATTATGCCTATAAATGACTTTTTTTGCTTTGCTTAATCTGCAACCATCTATAAGGCTTGCATGATTGAGTTCATCGCTAAAAATCACATCTTCCTCTTTTGTTAAAGCTGGAATTAAAGAGATATTTGCAGTATAGCCTGAGTTTAAGACAAGAGCTGCCTCTGAGCCTTTGAATTCACAAAGAAGATTTTCTAATTCTTTGTGAAACCTACTTCCTCCGCATAATAGTCTTGATGCTCCTGTTCCTACTCCGAAGATTTCAACTGCTTGCTTTGCAGCTTGTTTAACAACTGGATGGTTCTTTAAGCCTAAATAGTCATTTGATGCAAAATTTATGAGTTTTTTTCCATCAATGAAGATTTTCATTCCCTCACAGGCTTCAGGGTCTCTGATAGAACGATATAGATTTAGAACTTTAAGTTCATCAAGTTTTTTTCCAATTTTTTCAAAAACTTTTTCAAACATAAAAAATACCTCTTGACAAAATTTTTTTCTTCATATAATATTGTGGTAAATAGTGGTAAAAAGTGGAAATGATATCCTTCATAGGTAAATATTACCATAATTTAGATCAAAAGGGAAGAGTCATGATGCCCGCTCCTCTTAGGGAGGTGCTGGCAACTAAATATTCATCTGGAAAGTTATTTCTTACAAATGCTCCCTTTGATAAAGCCTTGCATCTGTATCCAATTGAGGAATGGCTGAAATTAGAGGAAAAGATAAGACAACTACCCAGATCCGATGAGGCAGTTATGTATTTTTTAAGAAGAGTTATAGCCTCTGCAGTTCCCTGCGAGCTGGACAAACAAGGAAGACTGCTTATTCCCTATGAACACAGGCAGGATGCGGAAATTAACACAGAGGTTGTTATAGTGGGACAGATTGAGAGAATTGAAATCTGGGATAAGAACATATGGGACAGTGTAACTGACCCATCAAAGGTAAATATTAAGAGGATACAGGATGCCCTTGCTCAGTACGGATTATAAAAAAGTTCACATTCCTGTAATGGTTGATGAAGTTCTACAAATTTTCAACATCAAGGATGACGGTATATATGTAGATGCTACTGTTGGTTGCGGTGGTCATTCTCTGGAGATTCTTAAAAGACTTGGAGAAATAGGAAAGCTTATTGGTTTTGATAGAGACCCTGATGCTATTGAGCATGCCAGAGAAGTTTTAAAAGACAGCAGAGTAATTTTAGTAAAAGCAAGATTTTCTCAAATTAAAAAGGAGTTATATGAGATAGGAATTAAAGAGATTGACGGAATTCTCTTTGATTTTGGGGTTTCAATGCTTCAACTTAAAGATTTTTCAAGGGGTTTTAGCTTTCACTCAAATGAAAGGCTTGATATGAGAATGGATCAGACAACAGAGCTTACAGCATGGGATGTTGTTAACAGGTATTCTGAACAGAGGCTATTGCAGATATTCAGAGACTACGGAGATGAGCCATTTGCAAAAAAAATAGCAAGGGAGATTGTAAAACAGAGAGGAAAAAAAGCGATTGATACTTGCAAAGAATTGGCGGATTTGATAAGCAAGATTGTCCCAAGAAGAGGCAGGACTCACCCAGCAACTCAAACTTTTCAGGCAATTAGGATTGAGGTAAACAGAGAGTTTGATGAACTAAAGGAAGGTCTTAAGCAGGCTTTGAATTTACTGAAAAATGGCGGCAGAATTTGTCTTATCTCATATCATTCAGGAGAAGACAG
>JBEPZQ010000139.1:0-5352 GCA_041640755.1 Thermodesulfovibrio sp.
CCTTCTGGTGCGCAGGGTCGGTCCCAACTGAGTATTCGTTTAATTCTATTTTAACCTTACACCTATTATTATGGCAAATTAAAAATTCTTCGCCGTTTTTATCTATCTTTTTCAACATGTAGTGAGCTCCACATTTTGGGCATTCGTAGGGATAAGGTTCACCGGGAAAGGTAAATTTACATTTTGGATAATTGGAACATGCCCAGAATACTCTTCCATATTTGCCTGTTCTTTTTATGACATCTCCTCCGCATTCAGGACATTTTACATCAGCAGTAATTGGTTGAGTATATTTACAATCAGGATATTTTGTGCAAGCTATAAATTCACCCTTTCTGCCTTTTCTTATAACAAGCTCTCCTCCACAAAGTGGACATTTTTTTCCAGTAGATACAGGCTCTGAAGATTCCTTTGAGGATTCTTTGCCATTTAATGAACGGGTATTTTTGCATTCAGGATAACCTGAGCAAGCTAAGAAAGGCACACCCTTGCTCCATCTTATTACCATCTCTTTTCCACACTTGTCACATTTCACAGGAGTTTTTATTTCCTTTGGCTTTGTTATTTTGGATATTGTTTTTGCTTGGCTTAAGGTCTTTTCAAATTCTTTGTAAAATTCTTCAACAACATTCTGCCATTCTGCCTCTCGGAGAGATATTTTATCCAAATCCTCTTCCATTCTTGCTGTAAAACTGTAATCCATAAGCTCAGGGAATTTCTCCTCAAGGAGATCGCTCACTACAAATCCGAGATAGGTAGGATAAAGTCTCTGTTTAATCTTCTTTACATAGCCCCTTTCCTGAATAGTGCCTAATATGGCAGCATATGTAGAAGGTCTTCCAATTCCCTTGTCTTCCAATGCCTTAACAAGGGTTGCCTCTGTATATCTTGAAGGAGGCTCTGTTGTATGTTTTTGAGCTTCAATATCAACCAGCTCAACAGAGCTTTTTTCTTCCAATGCAGGAAGTATTGTTTCTTCCTCTGCTTCATCTTCTTTGTATAAAATAAGAAATCCGGGAAATACAACAACAGAACCGCTTACTCTGAATTGGGCAACTGATTCTGGGTCTTCTATTATATAAGTCGTCTGTTCAATCTCTGCTGGTGACATCTGACTTGCCAAAAATCTATCCCATATCAGCTTATAAAGGGAAAACTGTTCTTTACTGAGGTATTTTTTAACTTTCTCTGGAGAAAAATCAGGATATGTGGGTCTTATACATTCATGGGCGTCCTGGACTGATGCCTGTTTTTTGCCTTCCTTGTTTTTATAATGGCCTACAAATTCTTTGCCAAAGCTTTTCTCTATAATTGTTCTCGCCCATTTCTTTGCATCATCTGCAACTCTTGTAGAGTCTGTTCTCATGTAGGTAATTAATCCTACTGTAGAGCCTTCTATATCAATGCCTTCATAGAGCTGTTGAGCTATCATCATGGTCTGTTTTGGAGAAAAGCCTAACTGAGATGATGCCTGAGCTTGAAGTGTAGCTGTTCTGAATGGCTCTGGTGGATTTTTCTTTCTCCGTTTTTTTTCAACTTTTGTCAAAGCATAATTCAGTTTTTTCAGCTCATCTGTAATCTCTGCAGCTTTCTGCTCATCTGTAATTAAAAATTTAGGCTCGTCCTTACTCCTGTCAACAATAAGCTTGCCTTTGTATTTATAAAGATTTGCTGAAAAAATACTTTCAGGATTAGCCTGAAATTTACCGTGAATTGTCCAATAATCCTGTGGCTGAAATGTAAGAATCTCCTTTTCCCTTTCAACAACCATCCGCAAAGCAACTGACTGCACCCTGCCAGCAGATAATCCTTTTTTTACCTTTCTCCACAGAAATGGACTCAAATTATATCCAACAAGTCTGTCAAGAATTCTTCTTGCTTGTTGTGAATATACCTTGTTTATATCAATTTTTGTAGGATTTTCAATAGCTGTCCTTACTGCATTGGGAGTTATCTCGTGAAAAATTGCCCTGTAAATTTTGTCTTCAGGAGCTTTAATCTCCTCAGCTATGTGATAGGCAATTGCCTCTCCTTCTCTGTCAGGGTCTGTGGCAATGAATATTTTCTCAGCATTCTTAGAAGCTTGTCTCAACTCCTTAACGACTTTTTCCTTACCGGGAATGATGATATACTCAGGCTGAAAGCCATTCTGAATATCAACTCCGAGTTTATCCTCTGGAAGGTCCTTTATATGCCCAACAGAGGCTTTAACTTCAAAGTCATTTCCAAGTATCTTGTTAATTGTTTTAGCCTTTGCAGGAGATTCAACAATTATAAGTTTCTTACTGCCTTTGCTTTTTAGTTCCATACTATCTGTCTTCCTTTACTAAAAATAAAACTGTAAATGTCATCTTCGTGCATATCAGTCTCCCTCATAAGAAGATAAACCAAAAGAGCGCGAATCATGTCAATCTCTTCCTGTTCAAGCAGTTCACTGCCCTCTATAAAATTAAGCTCTTCCTTTATTTGATGCAGGTCTAAATCAAACACTGAAAAATCCTTTATAGCATCTTCGTTGTAATCATTGTCAATAAGCTGTCTTGCAAGGACTCGTAAAAAATCAAGAAGCTTCATTATTTCCTCCTAACATACCTACCTTCTATTTTAATTATATGACCTTCTATTTCAAGCTTCAAAAGCATTTCAAGTAATTTTGAAACATTTATACCTGTTTTTACAACAAGCTCATCCAAACTGGAAGGCTCATCAAGTATTTCAAAAATCAATTTTTCTTCACCCTCAAGGGAATTTTTATTTAAATTGCTTCCACTTTCAAGAGACTCCTTTAATGATGGAATAAAAGCAATAATTTCTTCAAGTATGTCCTCCAATGAAGTTACAATTTTTGCGCCTTTTTTTATCAAAAGATTTGTTCCCTCAGAGTTTTTTGATGTGATATTTCCGGGTACAGCAAAAACCTCTTTGCCCTGCTCAATGGCTAAAGATGCTGTAATCAAGGCACCAGAATTAATTGATGCTTCAGTAACGAGTGTTCCTATACTCATTCCACTTATAATTCTGTTTCTTCTGGGAAAGTTTTCCTTTTTGGGAGACTCATCTGGATAGTATTCACTAAGAATTGCACCATTTTTTACTATTCTGTTTGCAAGCATTTTATTTTCGCTCGGATAAATATTGGAGACACCACTTCCAAGAACCGCAATAGTCCTTCCATCTGAGTTGAGACATGACTGATGCGCCACAGAATCTATCCCCCTTGCCAATCCACTTACAATTGTGATGCCAATGGCTGAAAGTTCTGATGAAAATTTTTCAGTAACTCTTCTTCCATATTCAGTAAGCTTCCTTGAACCAACAATCGCAATTCCATAATTGTCCTCTTCCCTGAGCTCTCCTTTGCAAAACAAAACAATCGGTGGATCATGAATCTCTTTTAAAAATTTTGGATAATTCTCATCAATGCTTGTAAAAATCTCAATCTCTCGCTTCTCGCATTCTTGAATCAGTTTGTCAATTTTACGCCAATTTTCAAAGGACTTTATCTTCTTTGCCTTGTTTATTCCTATTCCTTCAACTTCTGCAATCTCTTCCAACTCTGCATTAAAAATGCTTGAAAATGAGCCAAATTTTGCAAGAAGTCGCTTAACGCTTATAGGTCCAATTTCATCTATTTCTTTAAGGGCTAAGGCAAATCTCTTTTCTTCAACCATCTAAGCCTTAATGCATTTATTTTTATAAATCCTTCTGCATCCTTTTGATTATATATCTGGTCCTTTTCAAATGTTGCAAGTTCTTGGCTGTAAAGGGAATAAGGAGATTTTCTTCCAACAACAATGCAGTTTCCTTTATAAAGCTTGAGTCTTACTGTGCCTGTAACATTTTTCTGAATATCATCAATCAATGTCTGAAGAGCTTGTCTTTCCGGTGAAAACCAGTAGCCATAATATATTAGCTCTGAATATTTTGGAATTAGGCTATCCCTTAAATGCAATATCTCCCTGTCAAGGGTAATTGACTCAACTGCTCTGTGAGCAATGTGAAGCACTGTTCCGCCGGGTGTCTCATAAACACCTCTTGATTTTATTCCAACATATCTGTTTTCAACGATGTCTATCTTTCCAATTCCATTCTGCCCCGCAATCTCGTTAAGTCTCTTAAGTAATTCCGCAGGGCTCATTCTCTCTCCATTAATAGCCACTGGATCGCCTTTCTCATAATCTATCTCTATGTAAACTGGCTTATCTGGTGCTTTTTCAGGAGGCACAACCATTGTGTACATATCAGCTGGTGGCTCACTCCATGGGTCCTCAAGTATACCGCCTTCGTAGCTTATGTGGAAAAGATTTCTATCAATACTGTATGGCTTTTCCTTTGTTGCCTGCACTGGAATTTTATGCTTTTCAGCATATTCAATAAGAGAACTCCTTGAGTCAAATTCCCACTCCCTCCAAGGAGCAATTACTTGAATATCAGATTTAAGGGCATAGTATGTAAGTTCAAATCTTACTTGGTCATTACCCTTGCCTGTTGCACCATGAGCCACTGCCTGAGCGCCCTCTTTTATGGCTATTTCAATCTGTTTTTTTGCTATTAGGGGTCTTGCAATTGATGTTCCCATCAAATATCCAGATTCATAAACCGCATTAGCCCTGAGCATTGGAAAAACAAAATCCTTTACAAACTCCTCTTTTAGGTCTTCAATATAGACATTGGACGCACCTGTAGCAATTGCTTTTTTTCTTATCTCTTCAAAATCTTCCTCCTGTCCAATATCTGCGCAAAAGGCTATTACTTCAGCATTATATTTTTCCTTTAACCATTTAATTGCCACAGAAGTATCAAGCCCTCCTGAATATGCTAAAACAACCTTTTTCATCTCTCCTCCATATGCATAAATTTTTAAACTATATTTTAACAATTTTTACCTGCTTTTATGATAGTTGCAAAATATCCCTGAGAAAAACGAGATTGCTTCTGGACTTCGTCCCTCGCAATGACGACGAGGGTGGTCATTGCGAGCCTGTTATTTATTTTTTCCTGTCATTGCGAGTCTCACCTTCGGTGAGGCGTGGCAATCTCTCTTCCTTGATGCCTCCATCCTGTCATTGCGAGCAGTCCGAAGGGACTGCGAAGCAATCTCGTTCCTTATCGTAGGAAAAAATACGAGATTGCTTCGCTTCGCTCGCAATGACAACAATGGAGATAAAAAGACGAGATTGTTTCGTCGCGAAGCCTGTCGCGAGCCGAAGGCGTGGCGACCTATCGCAATGACAAAGTAAGGGGTCATTGCGAGCCTGCCGACAGGCAGGCGAAGCAATCTCATAAAAATAAAGTATAGCCTCAGAAATAAAATCTCTCGCAATGTCCATATATCTAACATACAATGACAGA
>JBEPZQ010000140.1:0-5334 GCA_041640755.1 Thermodesulfovibrio sp.
AAGTTACAAACTAAAAAGGAAGAGGTGAAAGATGAGGAAAATCAAAATATTTGATACAACATTAAGAGATGGAGAGCAATCCCCCGGAGCTTCTATGAATGTTGATGAAAAGATTCAGGTAGCTAAACAGCTCAAAAAACTTGGCGTTGATATTATTGAAGCAGGATTTCCAATAGCATCTCCTGGAGATTTTGAAGCTGTAAACAGAATCGCGAAGGAAGTAAAAGGTGTAACAATTGCTGGACTTTGCAGAGCCAGAAATGAAGATATTGAAAGAGCTGCCGAGGCTCTACAACCTGCAGAACAAAGAAGAATACATACTTTTATCGCCACATCTGACATACATTTAAAATACAAACTTCGCATGAGCAGGGAACAGGTAATAGAAGCTGCTATAAATGCTGTAAAAAAAGCAAGACAATACACAGATGATGTTGAATTTTCAGCAGAAGATGCAACACGAACAGATTGGGATTTTCTCTGTAAAGTTACAGAAGAAGTTATCAAAGCAGGTGCAACAACTGTAAATATCCCTGATACTGTAGGATATATAATTCCCCAAGAATTTGGCGAACTTATTGAATATTTATTTAACAAAGTTCCAAACATAGACAAAGCTACAATAAGTGTTCACTGTCACAATGACTTAGGACTGGCTGTCTCTAATTCTCTTACAGCGATTTTAAAAGGTGCAGGACAAGTTGAGTGTACCATAAACGGAATTGGAGAAAGGGCAGGAAATGCAGCTCTTGAAGAAATTGTAATGGCATTAAAGGTAAGAAACGACTTTTTCAAAGCAGACACCAACATAGTAACTCAAGAAATTTACAGAACAAGCAGACTTGTCAGCAAAATTACAGGTATGGTTGTTCAACCTAATAAAGCTATCGTTGGTGCAAATGCATTTGCCCATGAGGCAGGAATCCATCAAGATGGAGTTTTGAAAGAAAGAACAACTTATGAAATAATGAAACCTGAAGACATCGGAATCCCAAGTTCAAAAATTGTTCTTGGCAAACATTCAGGAAGACATGCATTTAAGAAAAGACTTGAGGAACTTGGATTTACTCTTACCGATGAAGAGCTTAACCGTGCCTTTGAAAGATTTAAAAGGCTTGCTGACCAGAAAAAATATGTTTTTGATGAGGACATTGAAGCCCTTGTATCTGATGAGGTTTTAAGAATTACAGAAACCTATGAATTATTAGATATTGATGTATCAATTGGAACAAAGAAAAAACCATCTGCCTATGTTAAAATGAAAATCAATGGAGATGAAAAGGAAATCTCCATTTCTGGTGATGGACCTGTAGATGCTGTTTATAAAGCAATAACAGAACTTACAGGCTCAAAAGCCTCACTGAACAAATTTGAAATAAAGGCAATAACTGGTGGTACAGATGCACTTGGAGAAGTTACAGTTATTCTTGAGGAGTCAGGCAATACTGTAAGGGGACATGGTTCAGATACGGACATAATAGTAGCTGCTGCAAAGGCTTATGTAAATGCACTAAATAAACTTGCCTTAAGAAACATTAGGATCCAGCAGAAGAGCTAATTTTTATCTTGGATTGGATTTTTTCTCTTAATCTGCAGAAATTGCAGGTTGTTGCTGTAGTTGGATAACCGCATATTTCACATGGATGAAGTTCTGGCTCAGCTGTTAAGAATATTTGTCTTACTTTTAAAAAGTTCTGATAAAATCTTAGTTTTGAGCCAGGAGAATGCTCCTCAAGTTGATTTAGAAGTTGTTTATAAAATATAGAAGTTGCTCCAACACTAAATGGACATTCATCGCGAATATATTTTATCTTGGCATTTATCGCATAAGAAGCCATTTCCCTTTCAGTACAAAGAACAAGGGGCTTGATTTTTTGGACTAACTTATCTTTAGAACTCAAATTAGGTGTCTGTCTTCCGAGATAGTCTGTCTTCCAATCAAGAACATTATTTAATAATGTAGCTACCTCATCATCAAGATTGTGTCCTGTGGCTAAAATAAATCCTCCTTCGTATGCAACCTTATTCATTATGTATCTCTTTATCATTCCACAAACCGAGCATGCTGGCCGACGCACTATCTTTGAAATATCCTTAATTCCATAACCATTGAAATATTCCCTTACATCCTCAATTTGAAGCTCAAGTCCGTGTAAATTTGCAAAATTTTTAGTATATTCCTCTGATTTATCAGAATAATCATTGATTCCTAATTGAATATAAAGTCCTTTTGTTTTATAGCCTAACCGATTTAATATATGCCAGAGACTTAAGCTATCCTTTCCTCCTGAAACAGCCACCATGACTTTTTGTCCATTTGCTATGAGATGATAATCCTTTATTGCTTTTTGAACTCTGCGCAAAATAAATTCATCAAAACATTTTGTGCAAAGAGAAAGATTATATGCTTTTAATTTAACAACTGCCTTTTCACCGCACATTTTACAGCGCACGATTTCCTCCAGAAATCACGGGGATTATTTCAACCTCGCAGTCCTCTAAATGCTCGTCAATTGGACAAAGCTCATCATCCTTAACCAAAATATATGCCTCTTCGTTTAACCCAAGAGTTTTTAAAATTTCTATTCCTCTTATTTTGCCTTCAAAATAGTATTTTTTATCAGCAAGTATAACAGTTACCATGCTTTATCAAACCATTAGGCTCAAAATAAAATAATAGGCAGACCTTCCTGATGTGCCATGATTAATTGACCATTCGTGGGCTTTTTTTAAAAGTTCAGGCGCAGGAATATTAATACTTTGTCTTTTTGCATATTGTTTTACAATTTCTAAATACTGCTGTTCTGAAAATCTATAAAAACCTATTTTCAAGCCAAATCTCTCAAGAAGAGAGACTCTCTCCTGAAAAGCATCCTCTGGAAAAAGTTCATCATCTGAGGAATAAGAAGGCAAAAGATTTCTTCTATTAGAAGTTGCATATATAACTGAATTTTCAGGTATTTCCTCAATTCCTCCATCCATTACGATTTTTAAATTTATAAATTCCTCCTCATTTTCTTTAAACGACAAGTCATCAATGAAGAGAACAAATCTTAAACTATCTTGCTCATAAACAATGTCATAAAGAAAAGGAATTGTAGCTATATCTCTCTTTAAAACCTGAATAAGTCTGAAAGGCGAGTCATTAAAATAATTTATCAATGCCTTCACAAGGCTTGTCTTTCCAGTGCCCCTCTCTCCCCAAAGCAAGACATTATTCACTTTTTTGCCTTCAATAAATCGCTTTGTATTTTTAATGACCAGCTCCTTTTGTCTTTCAATTCCTAAAAGTTCATCCATCTGAACTTTGGGCAATCTTTTCACAGGCTTTAAGAATTTTTCCTTCCCATACCAAACAAATGCGGAATTGCTATCAAACACTTTTCACCCCAAATACCATTTTAAAATTGTCTCTCCAATAAATAAACTTATTATCGCACCAAGCGAAAGGAAAGGACCAAAAGGAATTTTTCTGTTCCCAGTTTTTTTCATCATTACAATTCCAACAATTGAACCAAAAAGACTTCCAATAAAAACCGTAAGTAATGCAAACTTCCATCCAAGAAAAGCTCCAACTGCAGCATTTAGTTTTATATCTCCTCCTCCCATTCCTCCCCTGCTTAAAACTGCGACTATAAATAAGCTTCCACCTCCGACAAGAATGCCAATCAAAGATTCCTTTATCCCGAATGAAAGGGCTGAATGTTCAAAAGGAAGAAAGGAGCAAATTATACCCAATATTATTAGTGGAATGGAAATAATATCTGGTATTATTTGAAAATCAAGGTCTATAAAGCTTATAACTATCAAAGCAGAGATAAAAATTAATACAAAAAATATCTCAACAGACAGCCCGAATTTAAGAAAAGACAATACATATAAAACACCAGTGAGAAATTCAACCACTGGATATCTAAAAGAAATCTTCTCTCCACAATATGAACATTTTCCTTTAAGAAGAATGTAACTTACCAAAGGTATGTTATGATAAGGCTTTATCGCATTATCACAAGCTGGACAAAATGATTTTGGTAAAATTATTGATACTCCTCGTGGAATTCTATAAATACAAACATTGAGGAATGAGCCAACTACAAGGCCTAAAACAAAAAAAATTAGAATCTCCATCTACTCATCTCTTCCAATTCAGAAAGTCTTTTCTTTTGAACTTCTATTTGAGCCTCAAGTTCCCTGATTTCTCTCATTAGAAATGAAATTTTTTCATCTTCGCTTAAATTTATATCTTTTCCAAAGGAATCATACACTTCCTTACCAATTTTTTTTAGCAATTCATCCCTTTTTTCATTAAGTTTGTTTAGTTCTGCGATAATCTTGAGGACATTAAGCTCAATCTTTACTCTTTCTGAAATAATCTCTGCCCAGAATTTAAAATTTTTAAGTCCCTGTAAAAAATCTCTTTTAATGGTCTCTATCATGCCCTACCCCACTTTATCAAGATGTCTGACTTTAAATCTTACTCCAATAGAATTAGCAATCTCTTCGCATTTCTTAACATCAACTTCTTTCATATCAACCACTGTCACCTGAACATCAGGAATATATTTTTTAGCCTCTTTTATAAAATCAATAACTGCCTGATAGGCATTTGGAAAATGCGGATTACATATTTTATTATAAGTTTCCTCATCCTGTGCATTCAGACTTATTGATATTGAATCAACCAGACCTTCAATCTCAGGCAAAATGTTTCTTCCATGTATCAAATTTCCATGTCCATTGGTATTTATTCTTATTTTACCACCTTTTTCCTTAATCCATTTTCCAACTTCCTTTATTAAATCAAGTCTCAAAAATGGCTCACCGTAACCACAAAATACTATCTCCTTGTATGCCTTAGGCTCGCCAATTGCCTGAATAACTTCCTCGGCAGAAGGCTCTTTCTCAAGCCTAAGGTTATGACCTTTTACATAGTCAGTATGAAATCTTACGCAAAATTTACAAACATTCGTGCATCTGTTTGTTACGTTGAGATAAAGGGAGTCTCTGATTTTATATGCAATCTCACCTTTTGGAATATCTCCAATACCAAAAAGCCTGTAAGCATTCACTTTAGTTATTCTTTCAATGTCTTCAACTGTGACTCCTCTTATTTCCGCGAGTGCTTTGGCAGTATAGACCAAATAGGCAGGTTCATTTCTTTTGCCCCTGAAAGGCTCTGGTGCAAGATATGGAGCATCGGTCTCTATTAGTAAATAATCATCAGGCACAAAGTTAGCAACTTCCTTAATTTTTTTACCATTTTTAAATGTGACTACTCCTGAGACTGAAATCATAAATCCAAAATTTATAACCTCTTTTGCCTGTTCAACATTT
>JBEPZQ010000141.1:0-5285 GCA_041640755.1 Thermodesulfovibrio sp.
GAGATGCCGCCCTGCAGAAGCGGATGCAGGGCATGCAACAAAGCAGTGTATAAAATAAAAACACCCCAGATTCCAACAAGAACACCAAGAATTATCTTCCAGAAACCTGTTAGTTCACGCATTCTTCAGTAGACCCTCCTTAATTATTTTTTCTCTTTTGGTGTGACCTCAATTTTTGCTTCTGTAACAGAGCCTTTGTTTCCGACAATATCAATTTTATAAGTTCCAGGCTTTGCATTTGTTGGTATGCCTGAATTTACAGAGAATTCACCTTTTTCATTGGTTACTACAACATCTACCTTTTCTGTGCCAAGTCCTACTTTTTCGCCTTCATCAAGGGTTATTATAATATCAATCTCTTCATTTGGTTGAAATCCTTTTCCTTCAATCTTAATTGGTGTTGTTGGAGCTCCTGTTGAAGGTGTAATCGTTACTGTTGGTTGAGCAAAGCATGGCGCAGCCAATAATAACAAAACTATAAAAATCAAAAAAGCTCTTTTCATTTTTTCCCTCCCATTAAACTTGTTTCAATTATTTCAAGCCTTGTTTCGTGATCTTTTAATTGAGCAGAAATGACTCTTTTTTCCTCATAAAGGTCTTTTAAAACTTTAGCAAGAGCATCATTTTGTCTGGCAAGAAAATCAAAATCATAAAATCTGAGTTTGCTTTTGATTTCTCTTAATTCTTGTTCTAATTCAAAGAGAGAGAGTCTCACTGCTTCTCTGACATTTTCTAAAGCAGAGCATAGCCTGCTTTCCATCTCAAGGAAGTCCTCTTTGGTAGCGAAGGCTTTCAAATCTTCCTTCGTAGCAAAAGCCTTCAAATCTTCTTTAGTAGCGAAGACTTTTATGTCTTCTTTCGTAGCAAAAGCTTTGAGGTCTTCTTTGGTAGCAAAGGCTTTCAGATCTTCTTTCGTAGCAAAAGCCTTCAAATCTTCTTTAGTAGCGAAGACTTTTATGTCTTCTTTCGTAGCGAAAGCTTTGAGGTCTTCTTTGGTAGCAAAGGCTTTTATATCTTCCTTTGTTGCGAATGCTTTGATATCCTCTTTATTAGCAAAGGCTTTTAAATCTTCCTTCGTAACGAATGCTTTCAAATCCTCTTTTGTAGCAAAAGCCTTTAGATCATCCTTCATGGCAAGAGACTTTAATTCGTCTTTGATTATTTTTCTAAATGAATCCAGTAACTCTCTCTCTTCCATTAATAAGTCCTCCGAATAGTTCCTCTCAAATAAAATACTGATAAATCCTTATTTCTTCTTCATCTCAGGTGGAATTAATCTTTCAGGTATCTTTGCTTTTAATACATCTCTGTAGAATTTGACTGCTCCCGGATGTAGAGGAACATTGATGTATTGCAACATTCCAACCATATCGTCAAATTTTCCCTCTTTTAAGGTTGCAAGGGATCCCACGATTTCTTTTCTGTTTTCCCATACAGCTTTTACTATCTTGAATACCACATCTTCAGGAACATCTTTATCAACAAAATCTGCAACAACATAGGCAAGGCTACCTTGAGGTTTTTTCACGCTCTTGAATAAACCTGCAGGAATTTCCATATAAAGTCCCTGCCCGGGATAAACTTTATTGAACTGGTCTATCATTTGTTTTGATACAGGAAGAATTCTAATGTCCATATTAGCTTCAAGGTCAAGAATAGCTGCATCTTTGTATCCAGCTTTATACCAACCTTTTACAACTCCTGATTTCATTGCGTCAACGCTTGCTCCAATTCCCATGTTTTTGTATTCAGGTTTTATATTTAGGGCTTTGAAGAACAAATCAACCACTCTTCCAGATGTTGTTCCAGGATTCATGGCAAAGGAAACTCCATTGAGTTCATTGACTGCTTTTATTCCTGATTTTTCTGATACAACGATATGAATTGGTGTAATATAGCCACCCCACAGAGCTCTTAAATTTGGATTGGCTTTTCCCTGATAGTCAATAATTCCTGCATAGTTTGCATAACCAGCCGCTGCATCTGCGGGTCCCATATGAATTGCTTTTCTTTGAAGCCTTGACAGGTTTTCAATGAATCCACCTGTTTCAACGACTGTAACCTCAATTTCGCCGGGATAAGCTTTATTGACAACCTTAGCCATAGCAACTGTGTTAGCATAGAGTCCTGAACGAACAGAAGTTGCACCCCATTTGATGTAAACCTTTTTCTGAGCATCAGCTACTTCTGAAAGCCCTATGATAAGGGCAAAGCAAATTAAGACACCTAACATAAATAAAACCCGCAATTTCATATCGCCCCTCCTAATTTAGAGATTTTAATGATATTATAAAAAATCTTTAAAAAAGTCAATATTTATCTTGCAAGTTTAAGTTTTTTAGCCTTTTCCGAAACTGCATGGGATACTGCCGTTGCAACCTTTTTATTAAAAATGCTTGGAATTATGTAATCTTCATTGAGTTCCTCATCTTTAATTATGTTTGCAATAGCATTTGCTGCTGCAAAGAAAATTTCTTTGTCAACTCCTTTTGAACGAACATCAAGAAGTCCTTTAAATAAACCAGGAAATGCCAATACATTATTGATTTGATTTGGATAATCTGACCGTCCCGTTGCCATTATTCTTACAAGGGGCATTGCGAGTTCAGGTGCAATTTCAGGATCAGGATTTGCAAGAGCAAAAACAACTCTGTCTTTTGCCATTTTCTCAATGTCCTCAGGTTTTAAAATATTAGGAGCAGAAAGTCCAATGAAAACATCCGCTCCTTCAAGGGCATCAGAAAGTTTACCTTTAATTTTTCTTGGATTTGTTCTTTTTGCAAGTTCTATTTTGTATTCATCCATTTCTTCTTCTCTGCCTTCATAAATAATTCCTGCTCTATCACAGACAATTATGTCTTTTATGCCATATTCCAGAAGCATATATGCATTTGCAGTACCTGCAGCTCCTGCACCGCAAATTACAATTTTAAACTCTCTAATGTCTCGTTTTAGTAATCTTCCAACATTAATTAATGCAGCAAGAACAACAATTGCTGTTCCATGTTGATCATCATGCACTACTGGAATGTCAAGCTCTTCTCTTAATCTCTTTTCAACTTCAAAACATCTTGGAGCAGCAATGTCTTCAAGATTTATTCCGCCAAAGGGAGTGGAGATTTTTTTTATAATATCAACCAGTTCATCTATATCAGTTGTTCTTATGGCAATTGGGAAAGCATCAACCCCGCCGAATTCTTTAAACAACATACATTTACCTTCCATAACTGGCATCGCAGCATCTGGTCCAATGTTGCCAAGTCCTAAAACAGCTGTTCCATCTGTTATGACAGCTACTGTATTGCCCTTTATTGTGTATCTATAAATATGTTCTGGACTTTTATGGATATCAAGACAAACCCTTGCAACACCGGGAGTGTAAACTCTTGATAAGTCTTCTCTTCCTTTTATTGAGACCTTATTAATTATTCCGATTTTACCTCCTTCGTGCATAATAAATGTTTTGTCCATTACTCTGAGTATTTTTACTCCTTCAATATTTCTTAGTGCCTTAATAATTTTCTTTTCATGTTCTTCATCTCTGGCATTTACTGTTACATCTCTTATAATTTTTCCTTTTTCAACCTTTACAATATCAATTGAACCCATGTCTCCACCTGCACTGCTTATGGCAGAGGCAATTTTTGCGAACATTCCAATTTTGTTTTCAATCTCTAATCTTATTGTTATACTATAACTTGGACTTGGCACATATCCCATTTTTACCCCCTTTTGCTTGACATGTTGTGAGTAATTATACAAAAATAATATAATTTTTTCAAACAAGAGGAGAGATGGTGATGGAGATTAACAAACACTATTTTGACACAGTTATTATTGGCTCAGGACTCGCTGGCTGCAGAGCAGCCATTGAATGTAAAGACTCAGGCTCGGTAGCTGTGCTTAGTAAACTTTATCCAACCCGTTCCCATTCAACAGCAGCTCAAGGAGGAATAGGCGCAGCCTTAGGTAATGAGGAGCCAGACAGCCCTGAGTGGCATACCTATGATACTGTAAAGGGAAGCGATTTTTTAGGAGACCAAGATGCAATTGAAATCATGTGTTATGATGCTATCCCTACAATTATTGAGCTTGAACATATGGGAGTTCCTTTTTCCAGAACACCTGAAGGTAAAATAGCACAAAGAAGATTTGGCGGACATACAAGAGATTTTGGTGCAGCACCTGTCCGAAGAGCCTGTTATTCAGCAGACAGAACAGGTCACGCTGTGCTTTTTGCTCTATATGAACAAAGTCAGCTTAAGGGAGTTAAATTCTTTCAAGAATTTCAGGTTCTTGATATAGTTGTTGAAAACAATGCTGTGCAGGGAGTTATTGCTTTAAATATCAAGGATGGTTCTTTGCATGTATTTGAGGCAAAGGCAGTTATTATTGCAAGTGGTGGATATGGAAAGATTTTCAAGGTTACCTCAAATGCCTATGCAAGTACCGGAGAATGTCTGAGTATGCTTTTTAGGCAGGGACTCCCTCTTGAAGACATGGAGTTCTTCCAGTTTCATCCTACAGGACTTTATGGTCTTGGAATACTGATTACAGAAGGAGCAAGGGGTGAAGGAGGAATATTAATTAATGGTAAGGGAGAGCGGTTTATGGAAAGATATGCTCCGACTATCAAGGACCTTGCTCCAAGAGATATGGTCTCCCGTGCTATTCTTACTGAAATAAGAGAGGGAAGGGGAATTGATGGGAAGGATTATGTTTATCTTGATTTGAGGCATGTTGACAAGAAAATTCTTGAAGAAAGACTTCCTGAAATTACAACTTTTTGCAAAATATACATGGGAATAGACCCATCTGAGTCTCCAATTCCTGTAGTTCCCACTGCTCATTATGCAATGGGTGGAATTCCAACTGATGTTGACGGAAGAGTTTTAAGAGATGTTGATGGCTCTGCAGTTGAAGGGCTTTATGCAGCTGGTGAATGTGCATGTGTTTCAGTTCATGGAGCAAACAGACTTGGATGTAATTCATTGCTTGACACAGTTGTTTTTGGAAGAAGAGCAGGCAAAGCAGCAAGTGCTTTCATAAAAACTGCTAATAAGGGAAAGGTAAAGAAAGACAGAATTAGCTCTATTGTAGAAACTATTGAGAGTATTAAAAATTCAAAGGGCAAAGAAGGTATTGGTTCAGTTAGAAAAGATTTACAGTCAGCTATGATGGATAAGTGCTCAGTCTTTAGAAAAGAAGAAGAATTAAAGACGCTTCTTGAAGAATTGAAAGTTTTAAAGGACAGATACAAAGAGGTAGCCATATCTGATAAATCA
>JBEPZQ010000142.1:0-5275 GCA_041640755.1 Thermodesulfovibrio sp.
GCAGTTGCACCCCATGCAATTTATACATGCAGCATAGAGACTTTACTTAAATCAAAGGAGCTTGTCATAAAAAATCAAGTTCCGATGCATATCCATCTGAGCGAGACATTTAAGGAAGTCAACGACTGCATTAAACAACGCGGAAAGAGACCTTTGAAATATCTTTCAGATATAGGATTTCTTGAAGGAAATATTTGTGCTGCCCATGTTGTATGGTTAGACCAAGAGGAAATTGATATATTAGCTGAGAGAAAAGTCGGAGTTTCCCATTGCATAGAAAGTAATCTAAAACTTTCAAGTGGAATAGCTCCTATATCTCAAATGATAAAAAAAGGTATAAAAGTAAGCATGGGCACTGATGGTGCAGCAAGCAACAATAATCTTGACCTGCTTGAGGAAATATCAATTGCCGCAAAAGTTCAGAAGGGAATTACAGGAGACCCAACAGTGGTTGATGTAAAATCCTGTATGAAAATGTTAACTATATGGGGTGCTGAATGTCTTGGTTTGGAGAAAAAAATTGGAAGTATTGAAATAGGGAAAAAAGCAGATATTATTGTAATGGATATGAAAAAACCACATCTTCAGCCAATTTATAACATATTCTCAACAATTATATACTCAGCTAAGGCTTCAGATATAGTTCATGTCTTTGTCAACGGCTGTCCAGTGATTGTTCACGGAAAGCATACTATGGTTGATGAGGAGGAAATTCTTGATAAATGCCTTTTCTGGGTTTCAAAGATAAACACAAAAAATTGACCGTTCCTCAAGGGGCATTGGGAGGACACAGACTCCTTCGCCTGTCTTTGCGAGGTTGCTGCGTCTTTAGCTTGCGAAAGTCTCCCGGACGAAGCAATCTCACCGTCATAGTGCCAGAGAGCGACAGTGCTACAGAGCGACAGAACTTATTTTAAGAAGAGATTGCTTCGCTTCGCTCGCAATGACGCTTTTTGAGGTCGCTTCGGCATCCTGACGGATGCCTCGCAATGACCCTCTCCTCACTGTCATTGCGAGGGCTTCCCCTTCTCGTCATTGCGAGGAGCGTCAGCGACGAAGCAATCTCCACCACCCCGTCATTGCGACTCCGAGCGAAGAGAGGAGGAAGCAATCTCTAAACATTCGTAAGACTTAAAAAGTAAGAAGTGAGAAGTAAGAGGTAAGAGGTAAGAGGTAAAAAGTAAAAAGTAAAAAGTAAAAAGTAAAAAGATGAGATTGCTTAAGTAGTCATTGGGTCTGCTTCACAATGACTGAGAGGCGGATTACCACGCCTCACACAAGACAGTCTCGTAAAGACATTTGAGAGTAGCAAAATTTTGGTTTTATTAAATTGCAATTACTAAGATTTTCTCTAAAAATGCATGATATAATTTATCTATGCAGAAGCGGTTTTATAACTTCTCTATTATCATTGTTTTCCTTCTTTTATTCATTGCTGGAGCTTGTGACAGCAAGCCAAAAGAATACTATAAAGTATCAGAGGTTCATGATGGAGATACGGTAACCATCGTAACATCTTCATTTTTAGTATTTTTTGAAACAACTGAAAAAGTAAGGCTAATAGGAATAGACTCGCCAGAACTTGCCCAAGAGCCGTGGGGAAGGAGAGCTAAGAATCATCTTAGAAAGTTAATAAAAGAAAGCGACTGGATGGTAAAAATTGAACTTGATGTTCAGCACAGAGACAAATATGGCAGACTACTGGCTTATCTGTGGACTAAGGATGGACAGATGATTAATTACTTGATGTTAAGAAATGGTTACGCAATGGTATATACCATTCCCCCAAATGTTAAATACGCAGAGTGGTTTTTGGAAGCCCAAAGGCTTGCAAGACAGGAACGAAAAGGATTTTGGTCAGAAGGCGGACTTAGTGAAGTCCCCTCTGAATGGAGGAAGAAGAATCCAAGACGCTGATTCTACTTAAAATCTTTTCAACTGCATCGTCTGGTATTTCCATAAATACATCAAAATAGCACAAATTAGGAATGAACCTTGATATATGCTTTATTTTTACAAAATCTTTTTTTGTTGTTATTATTAAATCTGCACCTTGAGCATCCTTGTAAATCTTTTTTATTGTCTCTGCTTTGTATTTTTTGTGGTCTATAAATTTTCTTTGTCCTATGATTCTAAAATTAAGCTGAGCGATAAGATTGATAAAGCTTTCAAAGTTTCCAATTCCTGCAAAGACAAAGACTCTTTGCCCTGAAGGTTTAACCTCACTGCCATTTATGTCAAATATGCCTTTTGTTTTAAGAGGAACAAATTCTATGTTGTTTACATTAAATCTACCAAGTTCTCTTCTGAGGCTCTCATTTTCTCTTTTCGTGATAAACACCATATCAGCCTCTGTGACTTCTTCAATGGGAGACCTGAGAAAACCGCAAGGAATGAGTTTTTTGTTTCCAAACCCCTTATAACCGTCAATGAGAAGAATGTTCAAATCCCTATAAAGCCTCCTATGCTGAAATCCGTCATCAAGGATGAAAACAACTCTACTTTTTTCAGTGAGAGCCAATTTTTCAATAGCATATATACCATCACGATATCTATCTGCACACTTTATTACTGTAAGTCCATCCCATGCCATCATTAAAGGCTCATCTCCAACATCTTCAGCTGACATATCTTTTGTTACAATTACAGGTCCTGAAAGTCTGCCTTTATATCCCCGTGTAAGGATCACAGGCGTGTAATTTTTTGATAAAAATTCCTTTGATAGGGCAATAGCAAAAGGTGTTTTGCCTGTTCCACCCAAAGTTAGATTGCCAATGCTTATGACTGGGAAAGGAAGCTTTTTTTGATTTTTTAATGCCTCTTTTTTCTTGCGCTCATAAAAAAACAAATAAAGCCTTTCAAAAATGTTCATCCTACCAGAAAACACCATTAATCAATTTTACAAGAGGTTGTGTTCCGTAAAATTCTATGATGTTAACGCATGCAAACTCTTGCTCTATGCGAAAGATGTTTTCAAGGGGAATATTTAATATATTGCAGAGTATTACCCTGTTTATACCGCCGTGGGCTGTTATGAAAATTTGCTCACCACTGTGAGATGAAAGAATTTCTTTAAGTGCTTTAGCAGCCCTTTCACTTACCTGAAGTGTGCTTTCTCCCCGAGGAGGTGAGAACTTAACAGGATTTGTTCTCCATCTTTCAAATTCTTCAGGATAAAGAGACATTATATCATTTATGCTTAACCCCTCCCATTCTCCAAAACTTCTTTCTTTCAGGATTTCCGTTGGTTTTATTTGCATTGGAATAGCCTTTGCAATAATCTCAGCAGTCTTTACAGCCCTTTTTAAGGGAGAGGAATAGCAAACTTCACAACTTAAGTCATATCTCCTTACAAACTCCTTTAAAAATCTGGCAACCCTTTCAACCTGTTTTTCACCTTCTTTACTCAAAGGCACATCAATGTGACCCTTGTAGACTTTTTTTGGTCCGTCAGTTTCTCCGTGTCTTAAAAGATATATGACATTAGTAGGCTTCATAAATTCACCGTTTCAAGTATTTTGATAAATCCCTTTTTTATAAGGCTAACAGCTATTGCACTGAGTAGAAGTGCCATTACCTTTGCGAATGCCTTTATTCCATGAACTCCCATTACTTTTACTACAAGCTGAGCCTTCTCCAGCATGATCCATGCAATAAAAAGATTAACAAAAAGAGAAATTATTACTATCCAGTAGCCGTATGTTCCTGCCAATATAATAAGCGTGGTTAGAGTAGCAGGTCCAGCAAGAAGAGGTGTTCCTATTGGCACAATTCCAAGTGTCTCGCTCAATGTAAGTTCTTTTTCCTTTACCCTCAAGATATCGGATATTGACAGAATAAGAAGTAAAATTCCACCTGCAATCATAAAGTCTTCAAGCCGAATATTAAGCAAGGAAAATATAAACTTGCCTAAAAAAAGAAAAGATATTGAAACCAGAAAAGCTGTTATAACAGATTGCCTGGCAATGTTTTTTTTCTCCCTGTCCGGAATTCCCTCAACAAGGGAAATATAAATAGGAAGTATTCCAACTGCATCAATGGCAACAAAAAGCGGTATAAATGTTAGAACAAATTCTTTTATAAAATCCATCTGACTTTATCTGCAGATTGTTATTTTTTTTCCTTATCCTTCTCTGTCTCTTCTTCCTCTTCTTCTATCTTTACTGTAACATCCTTAACAAATTCAGGACACTTTTGCCCTGCCTTAAGAGAAAATTGCTTCTGGCAGGTTGCTCTCCATGCGCATATGACACACATCGGTTTTTGCTGATTCATAGTTGCCTCCTGATTTTATGGATTTTTTATTTTAACATGGTTTCATCAGACAAAGGCAGTGAGTCAATGTTTTTTAATCCGTAATCTTTTTCTAAAACTATTTCCAAGTGATTACTTAAAAACTTTTCCACCTCTTCCATTAGTTTGCTTGATATTTTTACTCTTTCTAAAAAATCAAACTTCCATTTAGTTATTTCATTCATTAATTTTTTAACTCCTAAAGCAATCATTGAACTGGAATCAATCTGCTCATTGCCTGTTTGCATGTTCCCAAAGCATGTTTCACAGACAATAAAACCCTTGAAATAGTAACATTGGTTATTTAATTGAGTTTTACATACTCCACAGTGTTTAAAATCAGGAAGATAACCAAGAATATCCAATGTCTTTGTTTTAAGAAAAAGAATGTTATTTCCCGGTTTTTGTGTTTTTTCTATACTAAAAAGGGTTTTGAGCAGAATTGAGAAAAGTTCAGAATTAGGCTCCCTCTTGGGCATTATTCGGTTAATAAGTTTCAATCCCTCAGCAGCTTTAAGAAACAATCTATAATCTTCTCTGATTTTCTGAAAGGAATGTATTATATCTGACTGAATAATTCTCTGCAGTCTCTCTTCTCTGCCAATAAAGGAAATTCTTGAGTATGTCAATGGCTCAAGGGAACTTCCAAATCTACTTTTTATCTTTCGTGGGCTTTTGGCAAAGAGATTTAAAAGTCCGTAATTTTTAGTGAAATATGTAACTATTAAATCTGCCTCGCCGTAAGGATTGCTTTTAAGAACAATAGCTTCAGTAAAGTAATGCATTCATTACATGATGTTGCCAAAATCTTCGGGCTTAAGATTTTTAAGCCATTCTTCAAGTTCATCAGTTTTTCTTGTCTCAAATATCTCTTCCTCAACAAAAATTGGTGCCTGAACTCTTAATGCTATCGCAACAGCATCTGAAGGACGAGAATCAATGGTGACTTCCCTTACACCATCGTAGGCATGAATAAGAGCAT
>JBEPZQ010000143.1:0-5250 GCA_041640755.1 Thermodesulfovibrio sp.
TTGCTTTGGAGCTTCATAAATTAACATTGTTAGAGCTGGCAAAAATGATTCATCGTGGAGAAGTCAGACCCCACGAAATTTTAATTGATGTTTTCAAAAGAATTCAGGAAGTTGAAGGAAAAGTCAAGGCATACATAACTCTTACAGTTGAAAAAGCCTATGAAATGGCAAAGGATGCAGAGGATGCTATTTTTAATGGAAAACAAAAATTGCTTACTGGAATTCCTATTGCAGTAAAGGACAACATCTGCACAAAGGGAATACGCACAACATGCGCATCAAATATACTATATAACTTTCATCCTCCCTACGAAAGCACAGTTACCTCAAAACTTCTCAGCCAAAAATATGTAATGCTTGGTAAAACTAACATGGATGAGTTTGCAATGGGTTCTTCAACTGAAAACTCAGCATTTCATAAAACCAGAAACCCTTGGGATTTGGAAAGAGTTCCCGGTGGAAGTTCAGGAGGAAGTGCTGCTGCTGTGGCTGCAGATGAATGTATTGCTGCTCTTGGCTCTGATACAGGAGGCTCAATCAGACAACCAGCTTCTTTTTGCGGAGTTGTAGGACTTAAGCCAACTTATGGAAGGGTCTCTCGTTTTGGACTTGTTGCCTTTGCATCATCCCTTGACCAGATTGGACCAATTACAAAATGCGTTGCTGATTCAGCAATCATGATGAATGTCATTGCAGGATATGATCCAATGGACTCAACTTCTGCTCCCATTGAGGCTTCAGATTTCACAGAATTACTGGGCAAGGATGTAAAGGGAATAAAAATTGGAATTCCCAAGGAATATTTTATTGAGGGAATGGATAAGGATGTTGAGATAAAAATACAGGATGCTATAAAACAGCTTGAGTCTCTTGGTTGTATTCCTGTTGAAATATCTCTTCCCAATACTGAATATGCTGTTGCCACATATTATATTGTTGCAACCTCTGAGGCATCATCAAACCTTGCAAGGTATGATGGTGTAAAATACGGACTCAGAGCTCCGGGCAAGGACCTCCTTGAAATGTATATGAAAACGAGGAGTAAAGGATTTGGTGCAGAAGTAAAGAGAAGAATTATGCTTGGAACATATTCCCTTTCCGCAGGATATTATGATGCCTATTACAAAAAAGCTCTTCAGGTAAGAACATTGATAAAGAGGGATTTTGAGACAGCATTTGAAAATGTTGACTACATAATTACTCCAACTGCTCCATCACCAGCTTTTAAGATTGGAGAAAAAATAGACGACCCCCTTCAGATGTATCTTTCTGACATATTTACAATCTCGGTTAACCTTGCTGGTGTTCCTGCAATCTCAATTCCCTGTGGATTTAGCGAAAACGGTCTTCCAATAGGGCTTCAAATAATAGGAAGACCATTTGACGAAGTTGGAATACTTCAACTTGCATATGCCTATGAACAATCAACAACATGGCATAAAATGAAACCAAATCTATAAAAGGAGAGAACATGCAATACGAAGCAGTAATTGGATTGGAAGTACATGCTCAACTTTTAACAGAAAGCAAAATATTCTGTGCCTGTTCAACCAAATTTGGCGCAGAACCAAATACTCAAGTATGCCCAGTATGTCTTGGAATGCCGGGGGTGCTTCCTGTCCTAAATAAAAAAGCAGTTGAATATACAATCAAAACAGGACTTGCAATGAACTGCAGAATTGCTCAATACAGCAGGTTTGCAAGAAAGAACTACTTCTATCCAGACCTTCCAAAGGGCTATCAAATAAGTCAGTATGAGCTTCCTCTTTGCGAGGATGGATATCTTGAAATTACCGTTGATGGAAAGAAGAAAAAAATTAGAATAAAGCGAATACATCTTGAAGAAGATGCAGGTAAAAACATTCATGATCCTTCAGGCTACAGCTTCGTTGATTTCAACAGAACAGGTGTGCCATTGATGGAAATTGTTTCAGAGCCTGATATTTCCTCACCAAAAGAAGCAGCGATTTACATGAAAAAACTAAGAACCATTCTCAGATATCTTGGTGTATGCGATGGAAATATGGAACAGGGTTCTTTAAGATGCGATGCAAATGTCTCAGTAAGACCTGTTGGCTCAACAGAATTTGGAGTAAAAACAGAGCTTAAAAACATTAACTCCTTCAGATATGTTGAGAAAGCTTTGGAGTATGAAATACAGAGGCAAATAAAACTAATTGAGAATGGCGAAAAAATAATTCAAGAGACAAGGCTTTGGGATGCCCAGACAGGGAAAACCTTTTCAATGCGTTCAAAAGAAGAGGCACATGATTATAGATATTTTCCTGAGCCCGACCTTGTACCTGTGGTAGTCTCTGATGAATGGATTGAAAAAATAAAAGAAGACATGCCAGAGTTACCTGATGCAAAGATTGAGAAATTCATGCAGAAATATGGATTACCTGCGTATGATTCTGAAATTCTCACAGAAGAAAAGGCTTTGGCAGAGTGGTTTGAAGAAGCTGTGCAGTTAGGTGTAAAGCCTAAAGAAGCTGCAAACTGGATAATGGTTGAGCTATTAAGACTTATCAATGAAGAAGGCAAAGAAATAACTGAATGCCCTTTAAAACCTGTTCAGTTAGTTGAACTTCTTAATCTGATTGAAAAAGGCACAATTAACAGAAACACAGCCAAAGAAGTTTTTGAAGATATGTACAAGACAGGAAAAAGTGCAGAGCAGATAGTTAAAGAAAAGGGACTAACTCAGATATCCGATGATACTGTGATTATGGATGCAATCAAGGAAGTTTTAAGCAAAAACCCAAAAGAAGTAGAAAGATTTAAAGCTGGGGAGCAAAAACTCATTGGATTTTTTGTTGGACAGGTTATGAAACTTACAAAAGGAAAAGCCAATCCAAAGTTGGTCAATCAATTGCTTTTAAAAGCATTGAAGGAGGTATGACCATGAGACTATGTATATTTATTATTTCAATCCTCTTATTATTTTCATCTTCAGCATTTGCCTTGAAATGCGACAAATGTCACAAAGATGAAAAAAGCCTGCAAAACATTTTTGCAGACAGAGGAGTAAAATCAAAGGCAGAGCTCTTTAACATTTTAAGAAACGGCAAAATGTCAAAAATTCATAAAAATATTACTGACGAAGATATTAACGAAGCTGCTAAGTTTATGAATTTAAAGTAGAATTATACGAAATCAAGCCAATGCTTGTATTTGGGATTTTTACCTTTGACTACATCAAAGAATAGGTTCTGAATCTTTTCTGTGATTGGACCGCGACATCCTTTCCCAATTATTCTTCCATCAACTTCTCTAATTGGAGTAATCTCAGCAGCGGTGCCTGTGAAAAATGCCTCATCAGCGATATAGAGCTCATCCCTTGTGAAACGCTCTTCCCTTACTTCTATTCCCAAATCCTTAGCAAGTGTCATTACTGTATCTCTTGTAATGCCTTCAAGAATAGATGTAAGCGGTGTGGTTTTAAGAATACCCTTTCTGATGACAAAAATATTTTCTCCGCTTCCTTCAGACACATAACCCTCAGTATCAAGTAAAACTGCCTCATCATATCCGCATGAGATAGCTTCCATTTTTGCAAGCTGACTATTTACATAGTAACCTGCAACCTTACCTCTTGACATATTTGAATTAACATGATTTCTTATAAAGGAAGAAGTTTTAACTTTAATCCCTTTTTGCAGTCCTTCTTCTCCAAGATAAGCACCCCAACTCCATACAGCAATTGCTACCTGCACTGGATTATTTTTTGGATAAACACCCATATTACCATAACCTACAAACACAATAGGTCTTATGTAGCAGGAATCAATCTTGTTTATCCTGATAGTCTCCTTGATAGCCTCAAAGATTTCTTCTTCAGTGAAGGGAATTTGCAGGGTAAAAATATGGGCTGATTTAAAAAGCCTTTCAACATGGTCCTTCAGGCGAAATACAGCAGGACCTTCGTCTGTCTTGTAACATCTAATCCCTTCAAAAACAGCCAATCCATAATGGAGTGAATGGGTAAGCACATGAACCTTTGCATCATCCCAATCAACAAACTTTCCATCCATCCATATCTTCTCTGTCTTCGAAACCATAACATATATTAAACTAAATCCCTTTAAAAAATGTCAAGCTTAAATCCAACACCCGTCATTGCGAGGGCGTCCCCACCCCGTCATTGCGAGGGTGTCCTTTTTTCGTCATTGCGAGGAGCGATAGCGACGAAGCAATCTCCTCATTCCCCCTCCGTCATTGCGAGGGTGCGCCAGCACCCGAAGCAATCTCGCCGTCATAGTGCCATAGAGCGACAGTGCTACAGAGCGACAGAGTGTCAATTTCAGAGATTGCTTCGGCATCCTTACGGATGCCTCGCAATGACGGTGAAGTGTGTCACTGCGCGGCCTTGCTTCACACTGTCACTGCGAGCCACTACTTCACACTGTCACTGCGAGCCACTCAATGTGGCGAAGCAGTCTCTGATATTCGTAAAACGTCACAAAAAAGAGATCACTTCGGCACCTAACGGTGCCTCGTGATGACGAAAAAATATCCACAAAAAATACAAAAAATGTATAAAAAATACCACAAATGTGTGGCATTGAAAGGACAGGGAAAATATGACAAAAATGAAAACCCTTTGAAAATAAAGAATTATTTCCCTGGCACATTGTTTGCTTTTTAATAATTAAAAAACAAAAAAGGCTTGACAAGGAGAAATACTTATGTTAAAATTTTCTAAAAACGAAAAATTCAAAGGAGGTGATAAGGAGCGGACACGGTAAAGACCCAGCCAAAGGCTGGGCAGACTGAGGCAAAAGCCTCAAATTATTTGCAGTAAACACCGTCTTGGACGGTGAAACTGAACTAACCGATGGAGGTTAGGAAGTGAAACGATTAACAAGTATTTTAGCAGTATTGGTTCTTCTTTTAGGTGTTGCAGCACTCTCCTATGCAGCACCAGCAGAGATTCCCTCCGACACAACAGCAGTAATCGCAAAAGGCAAAACCCAGATCACCTTAGGCGGAGAGCTGAGATTCAGAGGCGCTTATTTTGTTAATACTGGAGTGAAGGACAAGGATAGTTACGGAACAAAAGAAAAATATGAGATAGTATTTGATGGGAAAAATTATTTTGAGTGGAGTGACGACAATGGAAATAACAAAATAGACCAGGGTGAACTTCAAGAATTTCAAACTATTGTTAAAAAAGTTAAAACTAAATCCAGCAGAAACAATTCCTACTACGACTATCGTGTAAGGCTAAATCTCGAGGCTAAAGTATCT
>JBEPZQ010000144.1:0-5188 GCA_041640755.1 Thermodesulfovibrio sp.
TTGTTTAATTGGACAGCAAATAAAAAGAAAGGGGGGTAACCTGATTTTGAAAAAGCAAATTTTCTTGTCCAAAAGTCTTATTTTATGCGGATGTTTTTTTATGAGTTTAGATTATTTTGGACAGCAATGAACTGAATTTAAAGCGAACTCTGGGATTGATTCCTCCTCGCTTTGCTCGAAATCGCAGTGATGCTCTTTTATAGTCTTCAATAGGCTTACTAAACAACTTTTTCATGGCATCACAAGGCTTGCGAAGCAATCCGAAGAGATCTCTCTTAGGGGATAGAGAAAAAAACAAGATTGCTTAGGGAACTAAGCCTGTAATATACTGAAGGCATGAAGACTTATCGAAAAATAGAGATAGACACTCGTCACTGCGAGCCCCCCTGTTGCGAGCGATAGCGTGGCAATCTGGGGCGAAGCAGTCTCACTCTCCTCCCCGTCATTGCGACTCCGAGCGAAGCGAGGAGGAAGCAATCTTGCCTTTTCCCCTTCAAAGAGATTGCTTCGCATCCTTCGGATGCTCGAAGTGACAGCAAAAAATGCTTAATTTTCAAATGGTTATGCCAATTTTTGGATTTCTATCTCTATTTTTGGGTCACCTCATTTCTCTTAACTGCCCATCTTTTAAATTATAAATTTTTTCAGTCGCTGATTCTATGAATTTTTTATCATGGGACACTATCAGATAGGTATTTGCTTGATTTTTTAAGTAGTCTATCAATTTTTCAACTGTAGTTTCATCCAATCCAGCAGACGGTTCATCAAGCAAATAGCAAATTGGTTTCATGGCAATAACTGTTGCAAGGGCAACGAGTTTTTTCTCACCGCCTGATAGTTTAAAAGTAACTCTGTTTTCAAAACCCTTTAATCCAAGCAGCTCAAGTGTGTCATGCACAATTTTTGAAGCCTCTGCTTTTGTCTTTCCAAGATTCAATGGACCAAATGCCACGTCTTCCTTTACTGTTGGGCAGAAAAGCTGACTGTCTGAGTCCTGAAAGAGCAGTCCTATTTTTTGCCTAACCTCACTGAAATCTTTTTCGGTTTGTCTTATTTTCCCAAAAATTTCAACAAGTCCTCTTTGAGGTTTTAAAAGTCCCATGATAATGTACAAAAGAGTTGTCTTACCTGAACCATTAGGACCAATCAGTCCAACCCTTTCTCCTTCGTAAAGGTCAAAATTCAAGTCATCAAAGACTTTTCTTCCTTCGTAGCTGAATGTGATGTTTCTAAGTCTTATAATTGGCTCTTTCAACTTTTAACCCAAATAAAAATGAAAATTGCAAAAGATGCAATACCAAATATTATATCAGTTTTTTTCATTCTGAAGTGCTCAAGAAGAGGAAAATAGCCTTTAAAGCCTCTGCAAAGCATTGCTTTGTAAATCTCCTCTGCCCTTTCATAGCTTTTTATAAGAATTCCCGCAACCATGTATGCATAGGTTTTATATGTATGAAGATTTGTTTTAGGAACAAACCCCCTTGCGTAAACTGCTCTCTTAATTTTTATATATTCCTCGTGAATAACTGTTATGTAGCGATAAAAAAGGAAAAACACTGTTATCAGCTTTTTTGGAACTTTAAAATGGTCCAAAGCATGGGCGAGGGAAAACACTGAAGAAGTTGACAAAAGAGCTATTGTAGCTATAATTATTGCATTGCATTTGATTGTAATTGAAAGAGCATAAATAAATCCTTCATAACTTATCTTAAGTGGACCAACATAAAAATATGGATTACCAGAGTAGCTAAGAGGCACAAAAATCCAGATAAAGGCTATAAAAAAGTTTGCTAAAAAAAGCCTTGTGAAAACAGACTTCATTTTTAGCTTTGCAATGAAAAGCAAAATTAAAGAGTAAAGAAGGAAAAGCGAAGGATTTTTAATTCCTGTTGATATTGCACATAGTATGCTAAATGCGGAGAAAACTAATATTTTTACTCTTGGATCTAATTTATGAAGAAGACTTCTACCTTCTGAGAATTCCTCAAGATGCATTTTTTCTTCTTTTAATAAGCATTATAATTCCCCAAATTCCAAAAATATAGCCAATTCCACCAATTATGTCCCTAATGCTTGCCTTATCCATCTGCTTTCTTAAGTCCATCAGTTCAGCCCTTAAACCTTGAATTTTTGTCTCCATTGCCTCTTCAACTATCTTTTTAATCTCTTCATTTGTAAGCTTATTTTCAACTTTACCTGCACCTGCACTTTCACCTGCACTTGCACTTACACCTACACTTGCACTTACACCTACACTCTTCACACTGTCTGTTTTAGACTGTCTCTTTTCCTTTCTTTCACTATCCACCATTCCCGAGCCACTATCCACCAACTTATACTCAGCCCTGTGTCCTTCTCCTGCAGGAATTACTATTTTCAATGTTCCCTTTTCATTTGTTTTAAAACTATATTTTCCCTTTTCATCAGTTGATGTTTCAAGAATTTTTTGCCCCTTTTCATTGTAAACCTCTACTTTGCTGTTTTTGCATGGTGAACCATCAACAAAGTAGCATTCTCCAAAAACCTTATATGCCTCCCTGTACGCATAGGTGCTTACTTTATGGGCAAATGAGTCCTGCACAAAAAACATCAAACTTAAAATGCTTCCAAAAATTAATAAATTTAAATTCCGCATACTAACCCTCCTTCTCTCTTTTTGCATCCATTACTGCAAAGTAATCCCAATTTCTTCCCCATTCACCAATCACTATTCACCAATCACCAGCTACCATTCACTATCCACCAACAAATGCCTCTGGTTTCACTTTTTTAAGATATGTTACAACAAAGCCAGTTATTATTCCTTCAACTACTGCAACAGGAAGATGAGCTAACAAAAGTGTTCCTGCTACACCAATAAAGCTTTTTTCTGTCTCAAGAAGAGCAATACTTATAAAAACTGCTGCAATAAGTATTGAAAAACTTCCTCCTAAAAATCCTCCAATGAATGCAGTAGTTTTACCTTTAAGAATCATTTTTCTAAAAATATAATATGACAAAACTCCCGGCATTGCCATAGAAAAAGTATTCACTCCTAAAGTAGTAAGCCCACCAAACTGAAACAAAACAGCCTGAAGAACAAGCGCTACAAATATTGAAGGAAAAGCTGCCCAACCAAGAAGCATTCCCACAAGTCCATTAAGAACAAGATGGGCTGATGTTGGTCCTATTGGAATATGAATTAAAGATGCAACAAAAAACGCTGAAGACAAAACTGCAACTTTAGGAATGTCTTCGTTTCTTATTTTTCTAAGTCCAATAGCAAGCCCACCTAAAGAAAGAATAGCGCCAGCAAGAAGCACTGGCGCTGAAAGAACTCCTTCAGATATATGCATTATTTCATCTCCCTTGACTTAACCCATATAACTCCACCAATCTCTACAGGATATTCTTTTCCATCTTTCTTAATTTTGTATGGAGCATCAGTTAAGACTGCAAATCCCCACCATCCTGACTTTGGAATTGCATATGTAAAAACACCATTTGCATCAGCCTTAATAACCTGTGTTACATACGAATCCTTTGGTGCTTTTACTTTGCCACCTTCATTAAAGTACTCAACCTCAACCTCTGCAAATGGAAGAGGCTTTCCATTGAGCTTTACAATTCCTTGAAATACATTTCCAACCCATAGTCCATAAGGTCTTGTGAGAGGAACTATCTCAATTGGAAGTCCGACCTCCTTGTCCCATCCTTCCTCTTTTCCAAGTGCTTGAACAACAACCTTTGTGTAATGAATTATAAATTTATCCTCTGCAGGCTCCCAGTATGGCTGTGGCTCAAAATAAAATATGTAATCTCCAGGTTTCTTAATCATAAACTGAGCTTCCCATGCATTTTTACCCTTTATTTTTTTATTAACAAGACTTTCAAGTAAATCAATTTTTTCCTCACCAATTAACACTCCAAAAGCCTTTGGCTTTTCCATGTTTAACCATTCCTGCTCAAAGGGATGCATAAAATAGAGTTTGAGAGTAATTTTCTTTGGGTCTTTCTCTCCGATGATGTCTTCAGAAGGAAGAATTACTCCAAAGTGAGCAAATGCTGTGCCTGCGAAAAATAAGACTGTCACGATGCTAAGTAAAAATTTTGAAAATCCTTTCATCTTATACCTCCTTAAAAGTGAATATTAAATCTAACTCCATAGATATTTGCTGCTTTCTTTCCATTTTCCCTTTCTTTGTCCTGCACATACTGATAATCAAGGGTAAGGTCAGAGCTTAAGAATTTGTAGCTGAATAGATTAAACTTTACATATCCTTCAAATACTTGGCTTGAGCTTAAATCAGCCTTTGAAGGAGACTTTAAATATGCATATCCTACTCCTACTTCATCGTCCTTCCTTCCCCAAACACTTCCCTTAAGATTCAATCCAAATGAGACCATTCTGTTGTAATCAACTTGCGCAGAGTCATCCTGCCAGCCTGCCCTTAGAAATGCTCCAAGTGTCTCCTTCACAAGCTCTTGGTCAAAGGATACTCCTATGCCTTTCAGTGCCTTATAGTTTTCTTCATCCCAGTCTAAAAATCTCTTGTTTGTTGTGTATGCATAAAGCCTGTAGTTACCCTCGCCCAAAGATGTCTCAAGCTTGTATCCAACCTGTGCACCTATCCAGTTGTAGTTTCTCTCAGCCTCATTCTTTGAACGCATTCCAACAACCCTAAAATGAAATCCATTTATTTCAAACTCTCCTGCAACTCCATAGTCATAATTTGGAAGATTTGCAAGGGGATTGTTAACCAATGCCTCATTCATAAACTGCCCAATTTCATCATTTGCAAAGGCATTGTCATCAATAAAGGATGTTGAGCCAATTATTCCAGCTGTAAATTTAAGGGATGTCTCCTTTGCAAGTTCAAACTTATGGGAGTACCAAAGCTCCAGAAGATGGTCCCTTGAGCGACCATTAATGTTTTTTAGGTCAATGAAAACATCATCTGCATTTGAGGATAAAGTGAAAGGATAGCTTGAATCCTTAAAACCACTTCCCTTAGCAAAGCTCGCTCTTAAGAAAAATTCATCATTTTCAGTTGGTCTCAAAGATACATTAAAATCAATAACTGCAGAGCCACGGTCTTGTCTTTTCTTTTTTGTCTCATCATCCAAGTAACCCTTGCTCATATTGAGCCACTGATAAACTGTTGTTGCTGTTCCTGAAATTGAAAACTTCTCTGTAATGTCTGCTGCA
>JBEPZQ010000145.1:0-5136 GCA_041640755.1 Thermodesulfovibrio sp.
AGAGGAGCCTTTGATTATTTAACAAAGCCAATTGACAAGGAAATTTTGCTTGTAACAATTAGAAAGGCACAGGAAAGGATAAATCTTATAAAAGAAAATTTGAGACTAAGGGAAGAACTTTATGGACAATTTAAAATTGAAGGAATCATCGGAAAATCAAAAAAGATGTTAAAAGTTCTTGATATTGTGAGAAAAGTTACTCCTACATCTGCAACAGTTCTCATATACGGTGAAAGCGGAACAGGAAAGGAACTCATTGCCAAAGCAATTCATTATAATTCACCAAGAAAAGACAAACCTTTTATTGCGATAAACTGCGCAGCTATTCCAGAAAATCTTCTTGAAAGTGAACTTTTTGGATATGAACCAGGAGCTTTTACAGGTGCAACCACAAGAAAAATAGGATTAATTGAGTCTGCAAATGGAGGCACTCTTTTTCTTGATGAAATTGCTGAAATGCCACTGTTACTTCAGTCAAAACTTTTAAGAGTCCTGCAGGACAAAGAAGTAAGAAGAATAGGAGGAAAAGAAACAATCAAAGTAGATGTAAGGATTATTGCAGCAACCAATAAAAACTTAATTGAGGAGGTAGAAAAAAACAGATTTAGAGAAGACCTTTATTACAGACTGAAAGTAGTCACAGTTGAAATTCCACCTTTAAGAGAGAGAAAAGAAGACATCCCCGAGCTTGTTAGCTTTTTTATAAAGAAATATTCAAGAGAATTCGGGAAAAGAATCTTAGGCATTGAAGAAAAAGCTTTACAAGCACTCCTTGAGTATCAATGGCCCGGCAATATCAGGCAACTTGAGACTGTTATAGAGAGAGCAATTATTATTTCTGAAGGAGAGAAGATTACTCTAAAGGACATTCAGGATGAATTAAAACTAACAATCCCTAAAAATGTTCTTGATATTGATATCCCTGATGAGGGCATAAATTACGAAGAACTTGAAAAGGAAATACTTAAAAAGGCACTAATTAAATCAAACTATGTAATTGCCAAGGCAGCAAGACTGCTTGGAATGAGTTATAAAACATTCTGGTATAGGCTTGAAAAATTTGGTTTGTCAGAAAATTTCCCCAAAAGGGAAAACTTTCCCAAATGAGGAAATTAATTTTCAATAAAGTTATTGATATTGTTACAATCTATTTTGGCATGAAAGTTGATTAAATATTTTTAGCCAGAAACTGAAACCATGTATTAAAAAACAGAAAAAGGAAGGAGGTGAAAAAGGAAGATGAAGAAAATTTTAGCAGTAGTAATGGCATTGGTATTTGCACTCACAACAGCAGTAGCATTTGCAGAGCAGCCTGCTGCAAAGCCAGCCGAGCCTGCAAAGAAGGCTGAGCCAGCCAAACCAGCTGAGCCTGCAAAGAAAGCTGAGGCAAAGGCTGAGAAGAAAGCTGAAAAAGCTAAGGTTAAATCAATTACTGGTGAGGTTACAGCTGTTGATACAGTTGGTAACACAATCACCGTAAAGAGCAAAAAGCAGGAGCTTACAATCGGTGTTACAGCTGACCAGATTAAGGATGTAAAGGCTGGTGACAAGGTTGTAGTAAAATACACCGAGCAGGATGGCAAGCTCACAGCAAAGAGCGTAAAGAAAGCTGCAGCAAAGGCTGAGAAAAAAGGTGAAGTAAAGAAAGAAGAAAAGGCTGAAAAGAAAGAAGCAAAACCAGCCGAGAAACCAGCAGAAAAGAAACAGTAATTTTTTAAGCATAGGTGGGAGACTTTTCTCCCACCTGTTTTATACCTCTACTCCTCTTTTTCTTAACTCCTCTAACTTTTTCTCCCTACAAGTTTTACATCTAAATTCAGGCTCAGGATCATGCAGTTTATCATAGTTTTTGGTTTTTACTACTCTGTATCCTTCACATATCACTCCACAGTCAGCACATCTTACATTTTCTTTAATCTGCCAAAGGGGATAGAATGCTGGAATTTTAAAATGAGACTTAAAAATTGCCTTATCTACAAACCAGAAAACATTGGCAAGCAAAAACTGATTAAGCAAAAAAGCAGGTATAGTATGGATTTTAAGATAATCACTTAAAACATACTGAAGCAATGCTCCAGCAATTCCTGACAATACTATCCATCTACCAAAAACATAAAAAAACCATGTTTTCATATACTGACCCTCCTGCAAAAAAATTTAATAATAAATTAAATTTTAACATATTTTTGTAGTATAATATTTTTTTAGGCGATGGAGTTCGCCTTTAACCGCCTCTAATTTTCAGGGGCTGATAACTCCTACTGTAAAAAGGTAGAGTTACAACCTGAAAGGGAGGCATTTATGTTTGAAACTCTTCTTCAAGCTTCTTTATGGTTTTTTCTTGCTGTATTGTCAACAATAATTGCCACAAAACTGAGCTTAGCCACAGCTCTTACTGAAATTGGTGTAGGTGCAGTTGCAAGTCTTGTTATACCTTTATTGGGCTTAAATCTTGGAGAAAACGAGATTTGGATTAAATTTATTGCTTCTGTGGGAGCAATAATGCTTACTTTTCTCGCTGGAGCTGAACTTGAACCGGAAGTATTAAAGTCAAGATGGAAGGAAACTATTGCAATAGGATTAATTGCATTTTTAGGACCATTTCTTGGATGTACTGCTTTTGCCTATTATCTTCTTGGATGGTCAGTTAAGGCAAGCTGGCTTGCTGGAGTTGCCCTTTCTACAACATCTGTTGCAGTAGTTTATGCTGTTATGCTTGAACTTGGTTTAAACAAAACTGAATTTGGCAAACTCATACTTGCTGCCTGTTTTGTTAATGACCTTGCAACAGTCATTGCACTTGGTCTTATATTTTCGCCCTTTACTATAAAATCACTGATTTTTATAGGAGCTACAATTGCTTTGGCAGTTTTTATACCCTTTGTGACCCCCAAAATATTCAAAAAGTTTGGAGGAAGACCTTCAGAATTTGAAGCAAAATATCTGCTTTTCTTTCTTCTTGGCATTGGTGCACTTGCTATATGGTCTGGAAGTGAGGCTGTGCTTCCTGCATATATTATAGGCATGGTTTTGGCAGGAAGTGTTGGCAAAGATCACCAGCTTATAAGAAGACTTAGGACGCTTACCATAGGATTTCTTACGCCTTTGTATTTTTTAAAGGCTGGATATTTTGTATCAATTCCAGCTATAATTGCTGCTCCAATACCGCTTTTAGTGCTTTTGGCTGGAAAAATGATAACAAAATTTGTTGGAGTTTATCCTGTAACAAAATTTTTTAAATTCAAACACAAAGAAGGCATGTATACAACACTTCTTATGTCAACAGGACTTACATTTGGCTCTATTTCTGCCTTATTTGGACTAACACATGGAATAATTGACCAGAGTCAGTATTCACTTCTTATTGCTGCAGTTATTGGTAGTGCTGTTATACCTACAATCATTGCAAATGCTTTTTATCTGCCAAAATATCTCTTACCAAAATCAAAAAAGGAGGTTTAAGGATGTTGAAAAAAATTCTTATAGCCTTTGATGGCTCTCAAGAGGCTTACAAGGCTCTTGATTTTGCTTTAAAACTTACAAAAGAGTGCCCGTTGCAGGAAAGGGAAATTATTGTTCTTTCTGTAGCACAGCCTCCAGAGCCTGCTGACATAAGCGAGGTTAAAGCTGTTATTGACAGTGCTACTGAATATTACAAAAAAGAATATGAAAAGATTTACTCCATTGCAAAAGAATATGCAGTAGAGATAAAAACTGAGATTGTTGTAGGTCATCCTGCAGACCAGATTGTAAGATATGCAGCAGAAAATAGTGTTGATTTGATAGTTATGGGACAAAGGGGACTTTCAAAAATTGAAAGGTGGCTTCTTGGCTCAGTATCAAGAAGAGTTGCCACTTATGCAACATGTCCTGTTGTAATAGTTAAATAAAGATTGAATTTGTTACAATTTTAAATGGACCCTATTACCCATACTCTTTCAGGTATAGTTTTTGGAAAAACTTTAACTAAAAATAAAGTTTTTATTGCAATATTAATTGCATCCACTTTATTACCGGATTTAGATATAATTCTTTTACTTCACAGTAAAGAGCTTTTTCTTGCACAACATCGTGGAATAACTCATGGAATTCTGTTTTTGTTGATTATACCTTTATTTTTTGCTTTAATTTTCAGGAAAAAATATGGATTTTTTAAAGTATATGCTATATCCTTTACAGGTTATGCACTTCATCTTTTTCTTGACCTTACAAATCAATATGGCACAAAAATTTTATCTCCCTTTGATTGGACATCATTCAATCTTTCTTTAACATTCATAATTGACCCTTATGTGTTACTGCCTTTTTTATTTGCAGTTGTTTTGTCATTTAAATTTAAAAAACAGATGAAGTTTTTGCTAATTCTTTCAATTATTTTTGTGACTGTTTACATTTCAGCTAAAGCATATCTTAAGGCAGAGGCAAGGGATTTTTTAAAGCAAAAAATAGAAGCCCATCAATACAGAGTTTATCCTTTACCAAATGATTTTCTAAGATGGTGGTTTGTAGCAAGGTATGCAAATGAGTATATAACAGGCTTTGTCGACCTTTTTACAAAAAAAGTTTACATTGATGAGAAATATCTTATAAAAAATGACGAAGCAATAAAAAAATCAAAGGAAGCTGAAACCGTAAAAGCTTTACTTGATTTTGCAAAACATCCTGTTGCTGAGGTAAAGAAAGAAGGAGATGTGACAGTTGTTGTATGGAAAGAACTCTCTTATGGTTATTTACCTAAAGAAAAATTTACTGCAAAAGTTTGGCTAAAAGAAACCCCCAATGGTTATCAAATTATAAATTCTAAGCTTATCATTGCTGTCCAAAATAATCTAAACTCATAAAAAACATCCGCATAAAATAAGACTTTTGGACAAGAAAATTTGCTTTTTCAAAATCAGGTTACCCCCCCTTTCTTTTTATTTGCTGTCCAATTAAACAAGTCTAAATTTTAACTGTTCTATTTGAGGCTCAATTTGCGGTGTCTCTGTCGGTTTATTTATCCATTCCCGTAAATTCCTATATGTAAATAGGTTTAGTCTCAACAATGCAACTAGATTACTTAATGACCATCCAAATGTTGATAACTCCTTCAGATACTTCAGTATCAGTATCGCTATTAATGCCGTCCATATCTGT
>JBEPZQ010000146.1:0-5129 GCA_041640755.1 Thermodesulfovibrio sp.
ATTTTATGTCTGAGGCTATACGGTCTTTTTTATGAGATTGCCACGCCTGACCGCAGGCTCGCAATGACCCCTTTCCTTGTCATTGCGACTCCGAGCAAAGCGAGGAGGAAGCAATCTCGTTTTTTAGTTTGCATGCCTCACCTTCGGCAAGGCTTGCAATTAAAGGCTAACAAAATATGTTATATAAAATTTACTCAAATTAGGATAAATTCAATTAGGAGGGTCTAAGATGCTAAAGATAGGCGTTTTAGCATCAGGAAGGGGCTCCAACTTTCAGGCAATCATTGATGAAATTGAAGCTGGAAGGCTTCCTGCAAAGATAGAGATATTAATTGTTGATAATCCCAATGCCTATGCAATTGAAAGAGCAAAAAAGCATGGAATTCCACATCTCTATGTCAATCCAAAGGATTTTCTAAGCAAAGAAGCATTTTACGAAAAAATAAGGGACGAACTATTGGCAAAGGGTGTAGAGCTTGTCGTATTGGCAGGATTTATGAGAATAGTTAAAAAGCCCTTGCTTGATGCTTTTCCAAACAGGATTATGAATATTCATCCAGCTCTTCTTCCTTCATTTCCGGGGCTTCATGGTCAGAAGCAAGCAGTTGATTATGGAGTGAGAATAAGTGGATGCACAGTTCATTTTGTTGATGAAGGAGTTGACACAGGACCAATAATCATTCAGGCCGCTGTACCAGTTCATCCAGATGATACAGAAGACAGTCTTTCAGAAAGGATACTCAGATTAGAGCATAAAATTTTTCCTGAAGCAATAAGACTTTTTGCAGAAGGAAGGCTTCAGGTAGAGGGAAGAAAAGTTAAAATTAAAGACTATCGTTTGCCTGAAAAATTCTTTACAAATCCTGAGATTAGTCTATGAAAGGAGCAAATATAAAAACTCAAAAAGTAAGACCCACTCCTGCAATTGTCAGAAAAGCTATTTTTGATATTTTGCGGGATGTTGAAGGCAAGACATTTGTAGACTTATATGCTGGAAAAGGATTTGTTGGCATGGAAGCACTGAAAAGGGGTGCTAAGGAAGCAATATTTGTTGAAAGAGACCCAGTTTTGTGTATTTTCATAAAAAATTCTTTGAATAAAAATAGACTTCTTGAAAAGGCGAGGGTCTATAACTTAGATGTAATTGATTTTCTTAGACAAACAGAGCTGACATACGATATTATTTTTTCAGACCCTCCCTATGAGTCTGGTGAACTGAAAAGAATGTTTGAAATATTTGAAAAGAAAAATCTGGTGAAGGAAGACGGAATACTAATCATTCAGCATTATAAAAATGAATCGTTAAGGGAGAAACTAAAGGATTTAAAAATCCATAAATGTTACAGATATGGAGATACACTTTTAACGGTTTACAGGAGGGTAGATTGAAAAAAATAGGCGTTTATCCCGGCACGTTTGATCCCATAACCAATGGACATCTTGATGTTATCAAAAGAGCTTTAAAGATTTTTGATGAGCTTATAGTTGCAGTAGCTATGTCAAGTTATAAAAAAGCACCTGTTTTTTCAATTGAAGAGAGGCTTTACTTTATAAAAGAAGCAACAAAAGATTTAAAAAATCTTAGTGTTGAGCCATTTGACGGGCTTCTCATCAATTTTGTTAAACAAAAGGACGCACTTGCAATCGTTAGAGGACTGAGAGCAGTCTCAGACTTTGAATTTGAATTTCAGTTTACCCTTGCCAACAGAAGACTTTTAAAGGATGTAGAAACGATATTTCTAATGCCTTCTGAGCAGTACTCATTTATATCCTCAAGCATTGTTAAAGAGATTGCATACTTTGGAGGCTCAGTAAAAAGTCTTGTGCCTCCTGTGGTGGAGAAGGCTTTAAAGGTAAAGTATCAGAAATAATTTCAAGTATGAATTCTTTTACAGCAGAGATGCCACCATCAAGATAAATAGCGCCTATAATTGCTTCCATTGCATCTGCAAGGATGGAGTCTTTGTTTTCACCACCGCTTAATCTCTCTCCTTTGCCCAACAATAAAAATCTTCCGAGTAGAAGTCTTTTTGAAATTAAAGCAAGGCACTTTTTGCTAACGAGATATGAGCGAATTATTGACATCTCAGCTTCATTTAGCTCTGGCTTAAGGCTAAAAAGATAATCTGATATAACAAATCCCAAGACAACATCTCCAAGAAACTCAAGTCTTTCATTTGATGGAGTCAGATTTTCATTTGCATAAGAACTATGGGTAAGTGCCTGATGAAGAAGTTCAGGATTTTTAAATCTGTAACCGATTATATTTTCAATTTCCTGAGAACTTTCTAAAGACAAGGG
Organism: Thermodesulfovibrio sp.; assembly: GCA_041640755.1. Classification (GTDB taxonomy): domain Bacteria; phylum Nitrospirota; class Thermodesulfovibrionia; order Thermodesulfovibrionales; family Thermodesulfovibrionaceae; genus Thermodesulfovibrio. Next base: position 2,302 of record JBEPZQ010000146.1, read on the forward strand.
ATGCATTAGTACCGCCAAATCCAAAGGAATTTGTAATAGCGCATCTTACATTCTTTTTTCTGGGTTTGTATGGAACATAATCAAGGTCACATTCAGGGTCTGGATTATCAAGATTAATAGTTGGAGGAATTATGTCTTCATAAACGCTTAAAATCGTGAAAATAGCCTCAACTCCGCCTGCAGCACCGAGAAGATGACCTGTCATTGACTTTGTAGAGCTTACACATAGTTTATAAGCATGTTCACCAAATACGCTCTTAATTGCTTGTGTTTCAAGCTCATCTCCTTGCTTTGTGGAAGTGCCGTGTGCATTGATGTAATCCACTTCCTCGGGTTTAACTTCAGCATCTTCCAAAGCCCTTTTCATGCATCTTGCGCCACCTTCTCCCTCTGGTGCAGGAGCAGTTATGTGATAGGCATCTGCGGTCATTCCATATCCTGCAAGTTCTGCATAAATTTTTGCTCCGCGCTTTAGGGCATGCTCCAATTCTTCAAGAATTATTATGCCAGAGCCTTCTCCCATTACAAATCCATCTCTGTCTGCATCAAAGGGTCTGCTTGCACGTTCAGGCTCGTCATTTCTTGTTGAGAGTGCTTTCATAACTGAAAATCCTGCAACAGCCATTGGTGCAATGACAGCTTCTGTTCCACCGCATATCATAACATCAGCATCGCCATATTGAATCATTCTGAAAGCTTCACCAATTGAGTGATTTCCAGTTGCACAGGCTGTTGTTACAGCTAAATTTGGACCCTTAATTCCGTATCTTATGGAAATTTGTCCTGCTGCAAGATTAATTATTAGCATAGGAATAAAAAAAGGTGATATCCTTTTCCAACCCTTTTCAAGTAACACCTGATGATAATATTCAATGGCTGGAAGACCACCCATCCCTGAACCAATAACAACACCTATCCGTTCTGAATTTTCCTCTGTAATTTTCAAACCTGAATCCTCAAGTGCCATTTGGGTGGCTGCTATAGCAAAATGGATAAACCTATCCATTCTTTTGATTTCTTTTGGTTCAATATATTGGGTTGGATCAAAGCCCTTTACCTCGGCAGCTATTTTTACTGGATAATTTGTGGTATCAAACTGAGTAATATAGCCAACCCCTGATTTTCCCTCAAGAATTGCCTGCCATGTAGATTTTACATCAAGACCGAGCGGGGTCACAGCCCCAAGCCCGGTCACAACAACTCTTCTTTTTGCCATTACTTGATTATGCCTGTCCAGTCTTGTTTTTTATGTACTCAATTGCATCTTTTACTTTGGCAATCTTCTCTGCGTCCTCGTCTGGAATCTCAATGTTGAAAGCCTCTTCAAATGCCATTACGAGCTCCACTGTGTCAAGGGAGTCTGCTCCGAGGTCCTCAACAAATGATGATTCAGGAGTAATTTGTGCTGCATCAACTCCTAACTGTTTTGCTATAATTTCCTTTACTTTTTCTTCTACCATTATGTCCCTCCTTTTTTCTTTTTTTACATGTACATTCCGCCATTTACATGAATAACCTGACCGGTTATATATCCTGATTCTGGTTGGGCTAAAAATATTATAGCATTTGCAACATCCTGAGTTGTTCCAAATCGTGAAAGGGGAATCATTTTAAGCATTTCCTCCTTCACTTTTTCAGGCAATTTTTCTGTCATAGCAGTTTGAATAAATCCTGGAGCAACAGCATTGACTGTAATTCCACGAGATGCATATTCCTTTGCTAATGTTTTTGTCATTGCAACAAGGCCTGCTTTTGAAGCAGAATAATTTACCTGTCCGGGATTGCCTATAAAAGCTACGACAGAGGCAATATTTATTATTCTACCGTATTTTATTTTTGACATAATCTTTACAGCCTCACGAGAACACAGAAAAGCGCCTTTCAAATTGATATTTAAAACCGCATCCCACTCTTCATCTTTCATCCTAATTAGCAGGTTATCTCTGGTTATACCAGCGTTATTGATAAGAATTTCTATTTTTTCAAATTTTTTTACAGATTCTTCAAATAATTTTTTTACATCTTCGGCATTGGAAACATCTGCCTGTATGCCCAATGTTTCAACATTAAACTGATTTTTTATATCCTGAGCTGCCTTTTGCGCTACCTCTTCATTTATATCTACGATAACTACATTAACTCCTCTTTTAGCAAATTCCTCTGCAGTTGTTCTTCCTATTCCCCTTGCTGAACCTGTAATTATTGCTGTTTGTCCTTTCATTTCAAAGCCTCCTTATATTAAAGCCTCTAAAAATTACATTATAAAAAATCTTTATTGAAAAATTCCACCTCACATCTGCCATGTTGGCAAATTATTGCCAAATATCAATGAAGAAAAGACTTTTTCTGTATTATAATCCAATTAATTTGATTGTTTTTTTATATAAAACTTTGTTAGTCTATCACTGAGAGTACCAGAAAAATAGATAGAAAATTGTCACTGCGAGCTCCCTATTGCGAGCGATAGCATGGCAATCTGAAGGTTTGAAAATTCGTAAAACGTAAGAAGTGAGAAGTGAAAAGCAAAAGGCGAGATTGCTTCGGGACTAAAGTCCCTCGCAATGACGGACAAAGGGCGCAAGGGAAAAGCGAGATTGCTTCCCTTGCAATGACGGGAATAGGGCTCGTAATAACGGAAAAAATGGGGTGTCTCTCAATGACAAAAAATAACCTCGCATGACATCTACTCAGTCATTGCGAGTCTCACCGAAGGTGAGGCGTGGCAATCTCTTCGTGGGATTGGAAGGAAAAGACGAAATTGCTTCGGTCACGGAGCCTGTCGCGAGCCGAAGGCTTTGCGAGCTTTCGTAAAAATACTTGAGAATTGC
>JBEPZQ010000147.1:0-5036 GCA_041640755.1 Thermodesulfovibrio sp.
CATTTGGGACATCCACACCTACTTCAATAACTGTTGTAGCAACAAGAATATGAATTTTGCCCTGCCTGAATTCTTTCATGACCTCGTCTCTTTCCTTTGCAGGCATTTTGCCATGAATAAGTCCTACTTTGTATTTTGGAAAGATCCTCTGAAGAGCCTCATATCCCTGTGTTGCAGATTTTAAATCCATAACCTCAGACTCTTCAATTAAAGGATATACAATATAAACCTGCCCACCTGCCTTAACTTCCTCCTCAATCATTTTATAAACTACTTTTTTATTCTCAGGATTGACTATTTTTGTAATAATAGGCTTTCTGCCAGCAGGTAATTCGTCAAGCACAGAATAATCAAGCTCTCCATATACAGTTAAAGCCATTGTGCGAGGGATGGGAGTAGCTGTCATCACAAGGGTATCAGGATTAATCCCTTTTTTCTTTAAAGTAGCTCTCTGGACAACTCCAAATCTGTGTTGTTCATCTATTACGATCAGTCCCAATTTTTTAAATCTAACATCCTCCTGAATTAGAGCATGTGTGCCAATAACTATATCTGCTGCACCTGAAGCAATAAGATTTCCATGTTTGTTGTATGTGGAAGTGTAAATTATGATATTTAAAGGAAGCTCTTTTAGCAATGAGGAGATATTTAGATAATGCTGTTCTGCCAGAATTTCGGTAGGTGCCATTAGTGCTGCTTGATATCCACATTCAACTGCAGCAAGCATTGCTGAAACAGCTACCACAGTTTTTCCTGAACCAACATCTCCCTGAAGAAGTCTGTTCATAGGAACAGGTTTTTTCATATCTTCAAATATTTCCTTAATTACCCTCTCCTGTGCTGATGTGAGTTTAAAGGGAAGATTTTCAAAAAATACATTTAAAAGTTTCCCTGAAGGGCTAAAGGATATTCCTTTCTCTGCAAGCCTGTTTTGCTTTATTAGCAAAATGCCAAGCTGTAGAAGAAAAAGTTCATCAAAAATAAGTCTTTGATGGAAAGGAGATTTCCATTCATTTAAAATCTCAATATCCATATCTGATGGAGGGAAATGAACAAACTCCAATGCCTTATCCAGAGAAGGCAAAGATAGTTTGCTGACAATTTTTTCTGAAACAAAATCATCAAGCAAAGGCAATCCAAAGTCTAAGGCATTCCGAATCACAGAAAGCATCTGTTTTTGAGATAAACCTTCGGTTAGGCGATAAACAGGAAGAATTTTAAGCTCTGTTGAATTTATTTCTCCTTCTAAAAGTTCATACTCTGGATTTAAAATTTCTAAATTTGCTCCCCAGTAGTCAATCTGAGGCTTACCGAAGATTTTTATTTTTTGCTTTTCCTTGAATATCCTTTTTAGATAAGTCTGATTAAACCACTTAGCCTTGATAAAACCTGTTCCATCAGAAATAATTACCTCTATTATTGAGAGATTAGCTCTCGGTTTTAGTTCACTTATCTGAACTATCTTGCCCTCAATAGATACAGCCTCGTTGGGTCTTATTTCTGCTATATTTTTCTTGTTTCTTCTGTCTTCATACTGGGTGGGAAGATAATAAAGGGCATCTTTGACTGTGAAGATGCCCAGTTTTTGTAAAAAAGTCGCCCTTTTAGGACCTACGCCCTTTAGGTATTGAATTGGCAGATTTAAGCCATCTGCTTTCATTAATTTTTGTGGGCATCTTTTTTGGTGGATTCTTTCAGAGTTTTTTCAGCTTCCTTAATTTTCATCTCTGTATATTCGGATTCACTTAAAACATCTATATTCCATCCTGTTAATCTTGAAGCAAGCCTTACATTTTGTCCTCTTTTGCCTATAGCAAGTGAAAGCTGGCTATCCTCCACTACAACAACAGCTGTTTTTTCAGATTCGTTTATTCCAACCTTTAGCACTGTTGCAGGAGTAAGAGCTTTTGCAATATATAGGCTTACATCATCACTGTATGGAATTATATCTATCCTTTCACCCTTCAATTCTCTCACAATTGCCTGAACCCTTGTGCCTTTCATTCCAACACATGCTCCAACAGGATCAACTAATGGATCCTTTGAAGCAACAGCAATTTTTGTTCTTTCACCGGGGTCTCTTGCAATAGATTTAATTTCAACTATCCCATCTTGAATCTCAGGAACTTCCAGAGCAAATAAGGCTCTTACAAAATTAGGATGTGTCCTTGAAAGCCTTATAACAGGCTCTTTCGGAGTTTTTTTCACTTCAACTATGTAAGCCTTTATTATATCTCCCCTTTTTAAATTATCCTGAGGTAACAACTCTTTTTCTGGCAAAATAGCTTCTGCATTTCCAACGAGAATGTAGAAATTGTTATTTTCTTTTCTAAGAACTGTTCCACTTACAATGGTTCCAACTTTGTCTTTGAATTCATCATAGATTACAGAGCGTTCAATCTCTTTAATTTTCTGAAAAAGCACATGTTTTGCGGTTTGAGCTGCTATTCTTCCAAAATCTTGGATAGATAATGGCACTTCAACTGTGTCACCAATACCTTTGTCCACATACTTTTCTTTTACCTCATCAATAGAAACTTCTGAAGCAGGGTCAGTCACATTCTCAACGACTTTTTTCACCTCAAAAATACCTATGTCAAAGCTCTTGGGATCAATCTTTATTTTAATTGATGATTTATTTCCGTACTTTTTTCTTATAGCAGAAATAAGGGCTGTTTCAAGTAATTCAATAACTGTATCCTTACTGATACCTTTCTCTCGCATTATTTGTTCTGCTAAAAATTTAAGTTCCTTTCCCATTTTCTTACCCTATTTGAATTTGTGCTTTTAAAATTTTATGCAAAGGAATAAATAAAAGCTCTCCTCTTTCCTTCTTTTTAACTCCTTTGACCCTCTGCTCACTTATCTCAATTCTTACCCAGTCATCGCCTGCATCAATAATTTTCCCAATAAAAAATGTCTTGTCAGCTATTTTTTCAGTAGTAGTAATTTTAACAGTCCTTCCTATATTCTTCAAAAAATCTTTTTTTTCTTTTAGAGGTCTGTCAGCACCGGGCGATGAAACTTCAAGAACATAAGAACTCTTTATTGGATCCTCAACATCAAGAATAGCTTCCATTGCCCTTGAGAATTGTTCACAATCCTTAATTGTAACACCACCTTCTTTATCAATATAAATTCTCAAAATTAAACCTCTTCCTCCTGTGTGGATCTCAACATCCACCAGTTCTACTCCTTCTTGTTCACTTATTTCTTTTGCGTAATTCGTTATTAAATCTTTTAGTTCTTTTATATTCATAGTATTATCCAAAACCTCTTCAAAATAAAAGAGTGGGATAACCCACTCTTTCAATAATTTTAACACTTTTAAAAATATTGAAGCAACATCGGATTCTCCGATGTTGCTTCGGCTGCTAAGTAATTATTTTTTCTCAGCTGGTTTTTCAGGAGCCTTTGGTGCCTCAGGAGCTTTTGGTGCCTCAGCTGGCTTCTGCTCAGGAGCAGGAGCTGGTGCCTCAGCTGGCTTCTGCTCAGGTGCAGGAGCAGGAGCTGGTGCCTCAGGCTTCTTTGGCTCTTCTGCCTTTTTGCATCCTAAAGCAAAGCTAAAGGATACCATAAGAATTAATGAAAGTACTAATGCTAAAATTTTCTTCATCTTACTATGTCACCTCCTTTCGTCACAATTTTTTTCAGTTTTACTGCCAGAAACTGAAACCCTTTTAATTTTTATTTTTTATCATTGAACACATACTTTTGTCAAGCATATTTCTCCCTAAATTCTGCAATCCTCTATTTGTCATTGCGAGCAAAGCGAAGCAATCTCTTCTTTTTTCTCCCAACGGAGAGATCATTTCGGCTTGCTTTGCAAGCCTCGTGATGACGGAAAAAAATGTGTCATTGCGAAAGGTCGCAACGCTTTCGGCTTGCGACAGGCTTAGCACCTGAAGCAATCTCGCTTCTTTATAAATGAGAAAAGAGATTGCTTCGGCATTCCATCGGTCTGTCTCGCAATTACGGAAAAGAATAAACGGTGAAGCTCGTAATGACATGTTAACAAAGGTTTTATAACACATTGCTCAATTTAGATTTTAATTATTTTACAACAACCCTGTGTCCAGTAAGATTGATAATTAATACAACCAAAGCAATAATAACAAGAGCTAATATAACCGCCAATCCAGCATCTCCAGCAACTTTCAGTTCATCAATTTTCAATGCAAGATTGTGCAAAGTTTGCTCATCAAGGCTGTTGAGCCTGTCCATAATCTCTTTTTCAGAGTATCCAAAATCTTTGAGCCTCTGGGACACTATTTTCATCTCAAGAAATTTTTGAATTTTCTGTAAATCCTCACCTTTTGTGTTAAGAGTCACTTCAGTTGGAATAAAAGCAGCACCCGCTGACTGCACAAAACCAATTACAAAAATTGCTACAATTAAGTAAACTGAAAGCAACTTCTTAAACATAACTGCACCTCCTATTGTGTGGATTTATTTTCCTTTAATTTTTGAATTTTTCTTAAAGTGTCATCATAAATTTTAACTCTATCGGGATTATTAATTTCAAGCTCTATGGCTTTTTTTACTAATTTTTCTGCTTCATCAAGTTTTCTCTCTTGGAGATAATAAAGCCAAGCTAAATTATTATATGCATCAGCAAGCTTATCATTCTTGTTGATTGCTTTCTTATAATTTTTTTCCGCCTCCTCGTATTTATTCTGACTAAGATAAAGATTGCCTAAAAAAAGAAAACCCCTTGCATCAGACTTTGATGCTTCTTCATAATGCTTTATTGCCTCATCAAAGAGCCCTGCCTTTTCACGACTCAACCCCATCATTAAATGCTCCTCTGCAGTAAGTGGATCGTTTAAAACCAAAATCTTTGGCATGCTACATCCAGCAATTAACAATAAGCAAAATACCATTAAAAAATCAAGTTTTTTCAATAAAAAACACATTTCGTAAATTATAACATAATTCATCTTTATTTTGTAGACTCATTTAATTTCCGAAAAATAGCGATAGAAATCCAATAATTGGTATAACCATTTGAAAATTAAGTATTTTTTTCTGTCATT
>JBEPZQ010000148.1:0-4971 GCA_041640755.1 Thermodesulfovibrio sp.
CGCACAATTCGATCAGGTCGGCACGATCAGGTATTCGCATGGGATCATATAGCTCCAAAAAGATCAGGATGGCTCCAGTGCAGCCTACTCCTAAGCCCCAAAGGTCACTCGCCTCTCCGCGAAAAGCATAGAAAATGGTTTACTGGCGTTGCTGAAGAAACTGATGTTGAAAAAACATTAGATATCGCCCTGAGACTTCATCCAGATACTCAGAGGGTTTATATTATCAACGATATCACCACTACAGGCTTGGCAATGAAAAAAACAATTTTAGACATTATTCCCAATTTTTCATCAAAAGTGCAGTTTATTATGATTGAAAATCCAAATATGCAAGAGTTGATACAGGAAGTTGAAAAAATTCCTTCAAGAAGTATTATTCTAATGCTTCTTGTAAACAGAGATAAAACAGGCAATTTCTTTGCCTATGAAGAGAGTCTTGAAATTATTTATCCTCACACAAAAGTTCCAATGTACAGTGTTTGGGATTTTTATCTTGGCAGAGGAATTGTTGGAGGAAAATTAACAAGTGCTTATTTACAGGGAAAGAAAGCAGGAGAACTCGGGCTTCAAATCTTGGGAGGCAAGAGCCCCTCTGAAATTCCAATTGTAAAAGAAAGCCCTAATGAGTATATGTTTGATTATAGGGAATTAAAGAGATTTAATGTTGCTCTTAATCGTATTCCAAAGGAAAGCAAAGTTATAAATCTTCCTGAGAGCTTTTTTTTAAAATATAGAAAAACATTTTTAGCCATAGTCTTTGGATTTGTTTTTCTTTCTTGCATCATAATCATACTTGTAGTTAACATCAATAAAAGAAAAAAAGTTGAGAAAGAATTAAGACTTTCAGAGGAAAAATACAGAGACCTCTATGACAGCGCTCCTGATATGTATCATTCTGTAGATAAAAATGGAAAAATCATTGAATGCAATGAGACAGAGGCAAAAATGCTTGGATACAGAAAAGAAGAAATAATTGGTAAACCTCTCATCTATTTTATGACTGAAGAGTCAAGAAAAGCACAGGAAGAATTTTTCCCTAACATAACTAAATACAGATTTGTTCAGATTGAAAGGGATTTTGTTAGAAAAGATGGTTCAGTTTTTACTGCAGCCCTCAATGTTTTTGTTGAGGTAGATGAAAAAGGCAATCTTATTAAAACAAAAACCATAGGAAGAGATATTACATATAGCAAAAAAATAGAAAAGGAACTGAGAGAGTCAAAGGAAGCCTTAAGAAAACTCTCTTTGTATCTACAAAATGTAAGAGAAAATGAAAGAAAAGAAATTGCTAAAGAAATCCATGACGAACTTGGACAGTCTCTTACTGCCCTAAAACTTTCTCTTTCGTGGATGAAAAAAAGAGTTGAAAACCAAGTTTTGCAAGAGAGGTTTGATGAAAGCATAAGCATTGTAAATGCGCTAATTAAAGAAGTCCAAAATATTTCAAACAGACTTCGCCCTTCCTTGATTGACCATTTAAATTTTCAGGATGCCATAAAATGGCAAACAAAAGAATTTGAAAAAAATACTTCCATAAACTGCATACTTGAAATACAGGAGGATAGCATTAATTTATCCAAAGAAAAATCTTTGGTGCTCTTTAGAATATTTCAAGAAGCATTAACAAACATTGCAAGACATGCTAATGCTACAGAGGTATATGTTAAAATGTTTAGAACAAATGAGAGTTTAATTTTTAAAGTTAAAGACAACGGAATCGGAATTACTGAGGAAAAAATTCAAAGCCCTGATTCATTTGGTTTGATGGCTATGAGAGAAAGAGCCTATTCAATAAATGCAACCTTTGACATTCGCAGGGCAAAGGAGGGAGGAACAGAGGTAATTATTTGTGTTCCTTTGAGCGAAGATGGGAAAAAAGCTTAAAGTCTTAATTGTTGATGACCATACTCTTTTTAGAAAAGGATTAAGAGAAATACTTTTGGATACACTATACATTGAAGAATGTAAGGAAGCTAAAAGTGGCAAAGAAGCATTAGAGATTCTTAAAAACGAGAGTTTTGATCTAATTTTTCTTGACATAGCAATGCCTGACATAAATGGCATAGAAACTTTAATAAAAATAAAGAAAAATTATCCAGAGGCAAAAGTAGTCATGCTTAGCATGTATCCTGAAGAGCAATATGCCATAAGAACACTGAAATACGGAGCTTCTGGATATCTTACTAAATCCGCAGACCCAGATGAGCTTTTAAGGGCAATTGAAAAAGTAATACAAGGTGATAAGTATATTCCAGTAGCTCTTTCAGAAAAAATAATTCGTCAAATTGACAAAACTCAGCATGTTTTTCCCCATGAAACCCTTTCTGACAGAGAGTTTCAGGTATTCCTTATGATAGCTCGTGGTAAAAGCCTTGTAGAAATTTCAAAGGAGCTTTCAATAAGCATAAAAACCGTAAGCACTTACAGAGCAAGGATTCTTGAAAAACTTAATCTTCAAAACAACGCTGAAATTATAAATTATGCGATTAAGCACGGTTTGATAGTCTAAATGCAGAAATAAAGCCTATTGCAATCAAAAGCAACAGTGTGACGATAAACCCAGCCCACCCAAAATTTTTATAAACAATTCCCGGCACATATGAGCCAATTACTCCTCCAGAATAGTAAATAGCTATGTAAGCCCCGTTGACGAGATTTTTCTGAGTTGTTGCAAGTTTATTTAGATATCCTGAGGCTACAGAATGAACAAGAAACATTCCTGAACAAAACCCAAACATAACAATAAAAATAACAGTCAAGCTCGGAATGCTGAACATCAGAAGAAAGATTGCATATACAAAAAGTCCATATATCAAGGCTTTTCTCTCACTCCCGAGAATTTTTATAATCTTCGTAGCTATGAAGGAAATGGCTATTCCAGTTATATAACCAGAATAAATCAAACCAATCGTTAATTCACTACTTTCAGGAAATAAACTTTTTATCCTAAAAGGGAGGTAGTTCGTAATTCCTGTAAAAACAAAGAAAAGGCAAAATATCATAATGTATATCTTTCTGTTTATCACATCTAAAAGAATAGCTTTCAGTTTTTTCAATGGCAAGCAAGTTTCTTCAGTTTTTGGAATCTTAACATCGTCAAGGAAGTAATAAACCACAGGAAGAACAATTAAGAGGCTAACAGCCATAATCTGGAAACATGCTTGCCATCCTAAAAAAGTAGCTATAGTGCTTCCAATAACTCTACCAAGTAATCCTCCTATAGTTGTAAAGGCAATGTAGTAGGACATATAAAACTGTATCTTTTCTGGCTTAGCTGTAAGCGAAATATATGTTGTGTTGGATGTGAGGATGATGGATATTAAAAAGCCCTCAATGAATCTTAAAAAAATTACCAATTGAACTATTTGGCTAAAAGATATTGTTAAAACTGAAATAGAATGAATAAGGGCAGAGAAAAAAATCATTTTTTTAGGCGAGAAAAAGTTCAAAATAAAACCCGAAACAATGGGAATTATTGTAAGAGGAACAAATGTTGCACTCATGATAAGAGATATAGTATCCATCTCAACCCTAAAAACATTACTTAAAAGCGGAAGAAGAGGCTGAGGCATATGTAGTGCCGAAATCGTAAGAACAGTTGCGTATATAATAGCAAGAAAACTCTTCAGTGGCATGAGATAAAGTATTACTTCTCTGCAAACCTTATGTCAAGTAGAAAAATTATTTAAAACTAATTTGAGTGATTCTTAAGAGTTATTGCGAATGATCGCCTCGCCTTTGGCTCGCAACAGACGTTCTCCTTGTCGTCATCGTATGTTAGATATATGGACATTGCGAGAGATTTTATTTCTGAGGCTATACTTTCTTTTTATGAGATTGCTTCGCCTGTCTGTCGTCAGGCTCATAATGACAAAAAAGCTTGCAATAACTTTTCTGCCTGTCATCACGAGGCTTGCAAAGCAACTTTTTCCGTCATCACGAGGCTTGCTTCGCAAGCCGAAGTGATCTCTTTATCGGAAGAAAAAGAGATATTATGACACAGCTACCTAATGGCAGGTTCTCATAGGTTAACTATATTTTTATAAAAAATTGCTCAAAATAGCTAAAAAGAATAGTCAATTTTTCGGTTGTTCACTGTAAAGATTGGACATGCCCAATGAGTAAAGGTTAAAATTTTTTCAGTAATAAAAAATAAAGCAATTAAAAGGGATATGGAACAATTAAAAAATTTTTTAAAAGATTGCCTTAAAAATGAACAGCTTGGATTTTTAAATTTGACTCCAGATATGCTAAATAACTCAATTGAAAAATTTCTCCTTTATCTTCAAGAGCTTAAGAAATGGAACAGAGCTTATAATCTTACAGCTATTGAAAATGAAAAGGAAATCATTGTAAAGCACTTTATGGATTCTCTTTTGTATTTATGTTATATTCCAGATGAAAAATTATGTATTGCAGATGTTGGCTCAGGTGCAGGATTTCCTGGAGTTCCAATAGCAATTGTAAGAGAAAAGCTTAAAATTACATTAATTGAGCCTTCGTGGAAAAGGAGTGCTTTTCTGAAAAATATCAAAAAAAAGCTTAAACTAAATAATATCTTTGTTTATCAGTCAAAAGCTGAGGAGATAGAAGAAAAGTTTGATATTGTCATAATCAGAGCGGTGTGGAGCACAAAGGATTTCGTTGAAAATTGCGAGCATCTTCTGAAAAAAAATGGATTTTTTATAATAAGTAAAGGTTTAAAACTACAGGATGAACTTAAGAATTTGCCACGTAATTTTAAAGCAGAATTTACAGAATTTTCTCTGCCAATTTCCAATGAAATGCCTAAAAGATTTATAATCAAAATTGAAAGATGCGAATACTCGGTATAGATACATCAACAAAATATGCCAGATTAGCAATTGTTGAAGATGGTGTTTTAATTGCTTGTTCATTAATGCAGTTCATGGCATCTCACTCTGAAAAGCTTATTCCAGAAATTGCTCACATGCTTGAAATAATGGA
>JBEPZQ010000149.1:0-4961 GCA_041640755.1 Thermodesulfovibrio sp.
ATTGGAGGACTTAAAGGATTTCAGATAAACATGCCTGCTTTAAATATTGAAGAAGGTTCGTCAAAATTAGGACCAATCTGGCCCATACTTTTTATAACTGTTGCATGCGGAGCAATAAGTGGTTTCCACACTCTTGTTGCAACAGGAACAACAGTGAAGCAAATTTCAAAGGAGTCTGATGCAAGAAAAATAGGCTATGGTGCAATGCTTCTTGAAAGTATGTTAGCAGTTACTGTAATTATAGCTATTTCTGTAGGGCTTACACTGTCAACTTATAAAGATATAGTTTTTCCAACTGCAGGAAAGTCAAATCCCGTTCTTGCATTTTCTTTAGGTTCAGGATTATTCATTGAAAAAATTCTTGGAATTCCATCTTATATAGGTGCAATATTTGGAATTCTAATGATAGAGGGCTTCATTATAACCACTCTTGACACTGCAGTAAGGCTATCAAGATTAATACTTCAGGAATTCTGGAGAAATTTATTCAAAAGAATCCCACAATTTTTACTTTCCCGATTTACAAACTCACTTATAACAGTGGTTTTAATGTTTTTACTTGCATATAAACAGGGCTTTTTAATCATTTGGCCCATCTTTGGCTCTGCAAATCAACTTCTTGCAGCCCTTGCTTTGATAGCAATATCCCTTTGGCTTACAATGATGAGAAAGCCTAATTTCTTTACTGTTTTGCCAGCGATTTTCATGCTTGCAACAACAATTTACTCACTTGGCTATCATCTCATCAAAAAGTTCATCCCAACTGGAAACTATGCATTAATAGGCATTACAGTGGTTCTTTTTGTGCTTGCTTGGTTTGTTTGCTTTATTGCTGTAAGGCGATTTTTTGAATATGTAAAAAATTCAAGGGAGACAGCAAAAGCGTGATCTTAATCTGTGGTGCTGGAATTACAGGACTTTCAATAGCAAGAGAACTTCTAAGTTGTGGTATATCTGATATAACAATCATTGAAAAGGAAAAACAAATTGGAAAGCACGCATCAGGAAGAAACAGCGGTGTTCTTCATGCAGGAATCTATTACACTCCAGACTCCCTTAAGGCAAAATTCTGTCTAAAAGGCAATCTTCTTATGAAGCAATATTGCAGAGAAAAGGGACTTACTCTTATTGAGACAGGAAAAGTAATTGTAACGAAAACGGAAGATGAACTGTCAACTCTTTATGAACTTTACAACAGAGCAAAGGCAAACGGAGCAGAAGTTGAAATAATTGATGAAAAGGAACTGAAAAAAATTGAACCCTATGCAAAAACATTTAAACATGCCCTTTACTCTCCTCATACAGCAGTAATAAATCCCAATGAAGTTTTAAATTACCTTGAACAGGAACTCACAAAAAAAGGAGCAAAAATAATAAAAGGAGTGAAAGTAAAGGGTTTTGCTAAGGGAAACTCGGTTTCAACAGATTCAGGAAAAATAAATTTTGATTTTTTCATAAATGCAGCAGGTGCTCATGCAGACAAAATAGCTCACAGCTTTGGATTAGCATCAAAATACAGAATACTGCCATTTAAAGGGCTTTACAAAAAACTAAGGAAAGAAAAAGCATATCTTGTAAAAGGAAACATTTATCCTGTGCCTGAAATAAGAAATCCTTTTTTAGGAGTTCACTTTACAAAGACTCATGATGGAACAGTTTATGTTGGACCTACAGCAACTCCTGCATTTGGAAGAGAAAACTACAAAATTTTAGAAGATATAGGATTGGAAACATTTGAAATTTTATGGAGAGACCTCTATCTTATTTTAAAAAACAAAAAATTCAGGACAACGGCTTTGTCTGATATTAAAAAATACTTAAAAGCAAACTTTTACAGAGATGTAAAAGACATGATAGAGAATGTGCAAATTTCAGACCTTCTTCCATCAAAAAAAGTTGGCATTAGACCACAACTCATTGATTTAGAGAAAAAGGAGCTTGTTATGGATTTTGTTATTTTAAAAGATGCAAACACTTTACACATTCTTAATGCTATTTCACCAGCTTTCACCTCTGCCTTTGCATTTGCAGAGTTTGTAGTAAAAGAGTATATTTTAGGGAACAAAAGATGATAAACTGGCAAGAAGAGCTTAAAAGAGAGAGCTTTCCTAACAATCCAAAGGATTTAAGAGTTATCCAAACTCATATTTCCTATGTTTTTATTGCTGATGACTTGGTTTACAAAATAAAAAAGCCTGTAAACTTTGGATTCCTTGATTTTACAACTCTTGAGCTAAGAAAACTCTACTGTGAAAGAGAGGTTGAGCTAAACAGAAGACTTTCACCAGAGATATATCTCGGTGTAGTTCCAATTTCTTTTACAAAGGATGGATATATAGTTGAGAACAACACAAATCCTATTGAATATGCTGTAAAGATGAAAAGACTTCCTGAGGAAGGAATGATGCAGAATATCATAAAAAATAAAAAACTCACTGAAAAGCACATTGACTTGATTGTTGATGCCCTTGTTCCTTTTTATGAAAATGCCAAAAGAGCAGATAAGTATGGTTCAGTTGAGACAATCTCATTTAACACTGAAGAAAACTTCTCCCAAACTGCCTCCTATGTTGGAAGAGCAATTAACAGATGGCGATATGAATACATAGTGAAATGGACTCGGGATTTCATAGAAAATAATAAAAAGCTTTTTGAAACAAGAATTAAAAATGGCTTCATAAAAGATGGACATGGAGACCTTTACTCTGCAAATATCTGCTTTGATAATCTTAAAAAAGTTTACATATTTGACTGCATTGAATTTAATGAAAGATTTCGCTGTGGTGATGTTGCAAGTGAGATAGCATTTCTAAGCATGGATTTGGACTTTCATGGCTATCAAGAGCTTTCAGATTATTTTGTAAAGAGCTTTGTTGAAAAATCAGGTGACGAGGATCTTCTCAGACTTCTTAATTTCTATAAATGCTACCGAGCATATGTTAGGGCAAAAATTGGATGCTTCACATCAGATGACCCACATCTAAGCGAAGAAAAAAGAAAAGAAGCACTTGAGAATGCAAGAAAATACTTTGACCTTGCCTATATTTATGCAGAAGGCAAACCAAAGATTTTTGTATTTTTTGGACTTTCTGGAACAGGTAAATCAACTATGGCAAGAAAGCTTAAAGACATCGCTCTTTCAGACTGGATTGCATCTGACATTGTAAGAAAAAGCCTTGTTGGACTAAAACCAACTGAGCACAGATATGAGCCATTTGAAAAGGGAATATACAGCAAGGAATTCACTGAAAAAACCTACAAAAAAATGATAGAGCTTGCAAAAGAAAAACTTACTGAGGGAAGAGATGTAATACTTGATGCAACATTCAGGGAGAAGGCATACAGGCAAGAAGTTGAAAGAGAGTTTTCGTTTGCAGATATTTACTGGATTTGGTGTGTTGCAGATGATGATGTAGTAAGGGAGAGATTTTCAAAAAGACAAGAAGCCGAAGACATATCAGATGCAAGATGGGAAATATATTTAGCCCAAAAGGAAAAATTTGAAACTCCCGATGAAGTAAAAGGAAAACTTATAAAACTTGATACTTCAAGGGATGAGGATTTGATTGAAAAATTAATTAAAGAAATATCACCATCCTAATCCCAATATCCATAAAGGCTTGCGGTTTTTGACAGGAACATCTATTTCATCGCTAAATATAAAATCAGCTTTTTTAGGCTTTTTATCCTTACTTCCAATTTCAACTGTAAACCCCTCTACCAGAAAATCGCATTCCTCATCATCTTTGCAGGCAAACACCTGATATTTCTCTTTAAAACACATAACTGCAAAAGCTTCTCTCACATTTCCTAAGTTTCTATCGTAACAGATATAAACTGATGGGTCGGAAAGAAATATTTTTGCACCTTTAGTGTAAACATGCTTGCCTTGTTTTTTAACTATGTTTAAAATCTCGCATTGAGCCATAGTTTCAAGGATATTGTAAAGCTTTTCCTTGCCTATTCCCCACTCTGAACATATACCTGATATATTTATCAGAGGAATTGGTGAGTTAATCAGAGTTCCAACAATAGCAAGTATTACTCTTAAATGATTTTCAGATACTGAAGGAACATAAAAAGGTATGTCATAAAACAAGGATTTTTCAACAAGAGCTTTAAGGCGTTCACAGTAGTTTCCTTCAAGATAAAAAGGTCTTGTGCCTGAATGCAAATAATCTCTGAAAAGTTTGAGTATGTTCAAATTTTTAGTTTTCTCAAAAATACTATCTTCAGGTTCAAAGGGATTAATTTTTTCAATTTCAACGCCTGTTTCAAAGTGTATGTATTCCCTAAATGACATAAGCGGAATTCTGTATTGCACAAATCTTCTTGAAAGGTCTGCAGTAGCTTTTCTAAGAAGAATATTGCTACTGTCACTAATCCATATATACTTGTCAGGATACTCATCATAAAGAGCTTTTACATGAATGCTCCAATTGTTTGCATGATGCACCTCATCAATTACAACTCCATCATAACCACGATTGAATATTGCTGAAACCAAATCATACAAAGGATATGGGCTGACAGCAGGATGATCTGCACTAAAATAAAGAAAATTGAGATTTTGCGATGCAATTTTATGAAGCAAAAAAGTTGTCTTCCCTACACCCCTCAATCCATAAACAAGAGCACCCCTTGATTTTTCAATGTTGATATCTTTGAAATAAAGACGAATTTTGGATGGCACAAATTTTTTGAGCCTTTCAGAAATGACCTCAAGTTTATCTATTAAATCGTTTATCATGTTCTATTATAGAACTTTTTTTGATAATTTTCAAATTTTAGTTCTGCTATAGAACTAAAAATTAAAAATTCGTTCTACTGTAGAACGCTTTCATCTTAAGATATAGTTCATCAAGTTCTCTTTCAGGTACAGAGTCCCATACAATTCCACATCCTGCATAGTATGAAAGTTTTGAGCAATAGCCTACTGCTGTTCGTATAAGCACAGACAG
>JBEPZQ010000150.1:0-4946 GCA_041640755.1 Thermodesulfovibrio sp.
GAAAATTATTACGAAAAGGAAGAAATAGGAGGACATAGAGGATAATTTTAATAAAAAATTGTCTTGAAAAGGGTCAAAATAAATCTGTCAGTTTTCTATCTCTATTTTTGGGGTCTAATGCGGACGATTGAATATATTTTTAAAATTTTGTATAATTTAATGATTTAGGTTTTTCTGCTATGGAAAAGGAACTTCTCAACGAACAGGAAATAGAAAGAATCCTAACAAGGATTACCTCTGAAATATTGGAAAAAAACAACGGAGCAGAAAACCTTTGTTTGATTGGTATTGTTACGGGAGGATTATATCTCGCTGAGAGAATAAAAAGGAAGATAAAGGAGACAGAGGGAATTGATGTGCCATTAGGTGTGCTTGATATCTCTTTCTACAGGGATGATATAAATAAAATTAAGGCAAACAAATCAGTTCAGCCTACGAATATTCCATTTAGTATTGACGATAAAAAAGTTGTTCTCATAGATGATGTTCTGTATACAGGCAGGTCAGTCAGGGCAGCAATGGATGCACTGATGGATTTTGGAAGACCGTCTGAAATTCAGCTTGCGGTTTTAATTGACAGGGGGCACAGGGAACTTCCAATAATGGCAAATTATATTGGAAAATATATTCCCACTGCAAGGAATGAGAAAATTAAGGTTTATTTAAAGGAAACTTCAGGAAAAGATTCTGTTGTTTTGATGAAACAATGAAAGACCTTGTAGAAATAAGAGAGCTTTCAAGAGATTTTATTGAGGAAATCCTCAATACAGCTAAGGCTTTTAAAGAAGTTCTCCAGAGGGATATAAAAAAAGTTCCAACTTTAAGAGGGAAAACAGCAATTAATCTTTTTTTTGAGCCCTCAACGAGAACAAGAACTTCCTTTGAACTTGCTGAGAAGCGTATGAGCCTTGATGTTCTTAATTTTTCAGTCAGTACTAGCAGTGTGGTGAAGGGTGAGTCCTTATATGATACATTAAAAACCATTGAAGCCTACAATGTAGATTACATTGTCATCAGACATTCCTCCTCAGGAGCAGCGAAGTTTGTTGCTGGACATACCAGAGCATCTGTAATAAATGCTGGGGATGGAACAAATGAACACCCAACTCAGGCTCTCCTTGATGCATTTAGTATTCTTGAGGTTAAGGGAAGACTGGATGGGTTGAAAATAGCAATTGTTGGAGATATTATTCACAGCAGAGTTGCCCGCTCAAATCTATATCTTCTAAGCAAATTTGACACTGAAATCCGTTTTGTCGGACCACCTACTCTTCTTCCCATTGAGCCACCAGACAATGTAAAAGTCTTTTATGACCTTAAGGAAGGTATAAAAGATGTTGATGTTGTTATGCTCCTTAGAATTCAGCTTGAAAGACAGAAAGGTGCATTCATTCCATCTCTTAAAGAATATGCAACAATGTGGGGATTAAAGCCTAATATTTTGCCATATTTGAAGGATGATGCAATAATTATGCATCCGGGTCCCATGAACAGGGGAGTTGAGATAGCAACAGAGATAGCTGACAGCCCAAAAGCAATAATTCTTAGGCAAGTTACAAACGGTATTGCTACAAGAATGGCTGTAATATATTCTTTGACTCCCGGAGGTAGCAATTGATAATAAAAATTTACAATGCCAATCTGATAGACCCATTTAATAGAAAAGAAGGCATTGCCAATGTAACTATTGAAAATGGTATTATTTCCCGAGTTGAACTCAATAAACCAACCAATTTAAGTCAGGTAGCTAAAACACAAGAGCCTTTATTTACAAGTCAAAAGCCTCAGCCGCTAACTGATTATTTAGAAATAAATGCTCAAGGACTTTATGTACTTCCCGGACTAATTGACATGCACTGCCATTTAAGGGAGCCAGGCTATGAGTATAAAGAGACAATTCGGACAGGAACACTATCTGCGGTAAGAGGCGGATTTACTTCTGTATGCTGTATGGCAAATACAAATCCTGTAAACGATAATCCCGAAGTCACTTACTACATTCTTGCAAAGGCTAAGGAAGATGGAAGTTGCGATGTTCATCCAATTGGCGCAATCACAAAGGGACTTAGGGGAGAAGAGCTTTCTGAGATGGCTCTGCTTAAGAAGTCTGGGTGTGTTGCTTTTTCTGATGATGGCATGCCTGTTATGAATTCTTTAATCATGAGAAGAGCACTTGAGTATTCAAAGGCATTGGATACTCCTTTAATCTCTCATTGCGAAGATTTAAATCTTACTGCTGATGGAGTGATGAATGAAGGAAGGCTTTCATTTTATCTTGGACTTAAAGGAATTCCAAAAGCATCTGAGGAGATAATGGTTGCAAGGGATATTATACTTTGCAGGTATTTCAAATCACCTTTGCACATTGCCCATGTATCAACAAAGGGTTCAGTTGAATTGTTAAAGATTGCCAAAGAAGAAGGTATTCCAGTTACTGCAGAGACCTGTCCCCATTATTTTGTGCTCACAGAAGAGGCTGTTAAAAACTATAATACCTTCGCAAAGGTTAATCCTCCTTTAAGAACAGATGAAGACAAAGAAGCAATAAAGTATGCCTTAAAGGCAGGAATAATTGATGTGATTGCAACTGACCATGCTCCCCACCATATTGACGAGAAAAAAGTTCCATTTCAAGAGGCTGCTAATGGAATTTCAGGTTTTGAGACAGCCTTAGCCCTTTCTCTTCAGCTTGTTCACGAGGGATGCATGAGTTTAAAGGAACTTATTGAAAAGCTAACAATCAATCCAGCAAAAATTTTAAAAATACAAAAATCTGGAATTATGGAAGGACAAGAGGCAGATCTGATATTGGTTGATATCAATAAAGAATGGGTTGTTGACAGTGAAAAATTTGCAACTTTAGGTAAAAATACACCGTTTAATGGATGGAAGCTTAAAGGAAAAGTTTTAATGACCATAAAAGGTAAAAAATTTTTTGATATGAGGGAAGAATGAAAAAGGCAGTCTTAGTTTTAAAAGACGGAACAGTATTTGAAGGATTTTCCTTTGGAGCAGAAGGTGAATGCATTGGAGAGGTTGTTTTTAATACTTCAATGACTGGATATCAGGAAATTCTCACAGACCCTTCCTACAAAGGACAAATAGTTGTTATGACATACACTCAGATAGGTAACTATGGAGTCAACGACGAGGATATTGAATCAATCGGAGGGCCTAAGGTTGAGGGCTTTGTTGTAAGGGAAAATAAGGAATATCCGAGCAATTGGAGAGCACAGGGTAGTCTTGGGGAGTATTTGAAACATTACAAAATAGTTGGCATTCAGGGAATAGACACCAGAGCACTGACAAAACATTTAAGAGACTGCGGAGCTCAGATGGGAATAATCTCAACAGAAGAGCTTGACCCTTATGTTTTGCACAGGAAGGTTTTGGAACATCCTGATATCTCAGAGATAGACCATGTAAGCAGTGTAATGTGCAAAGAATCTTATTCAGTGGATATAAACGAGCCATCAGCCACAAGCCAAAAGCCACTATGCATTGTATACGATTTTGGAGTAAAGCATAGCATTCTTAGCAATCTGCAAAGGGTTGGTTTTTCCGTGAAAGTTGTGCCGGGTAAAACACCAGCTGAAGCTGTGTTTGATATGAATCCTAACTGCATCCTCTTAAGCAATGGACCGGGTGACCCAAGAATTCTTGATTATGCAGTGAAAAACGCTAAGATTCTAATTGGCAAAAAACCCCTTTTTGGAATATGTCTTGGACATCAGATAATCGGACTTGCTCTTGGTGGCAGAATTTACAAACTAAAATTTGGACATCACGGAGGAAATCATCCTGTAAAGGATTTAAAAACAGGAAGAATAGCAATTACTGCCCAAAATCACAACTACTGCGTGTGCATTGATGATTTAAAGGGACAGATTGTGCTTACACATAAAAATTTGTTTGACGGTTCTGAAGAGGGAATGGAGCATGTTGAATATCCATTGTTTTCAGTTCAGCATCACCCAGAAGCAGGACCGGGACCAAACGATGCATTGGATGTATTTGAAACATTTAGAAATATTGTAAAAAAATATGAGGGAGTGTAATGGGAATAACTTACGATGAAGTCTGGATTTCAACAATGAGAGAGATTAATATTTGCAAAGACTACATAAAACAATACGAAAAGGAAATATCCCAACTTAAAAAAGAGCTTGGTATAACTTCTGAGAATGTAGAAAATGACTCACAGCAGTCGTGCAAAGCTGGTTGTAATTGCACGAAGCAAATGGATGAAATAAGCTTAAAGAAAAAACTCAAAAAATTACAGGATTTAAAAATTGCCCTTGAAAGGGAAAAACAGAGATTAAAGGGACTGGAGGAGCTTATAAAATAATGCCAAAAAGAACAGATATCAAGAAAATACTTTTAATTGGCTCTGGTCCAATAATAATTGGGCAAGCCTGCGAGTTTGACTATTCAGGAACACAGGCATGTAAAGCCTTAAAGCAGGAAGGATATGAGATTGTTTTGATAAATTCAAATCCTGCAACCATTATGACAGACCCTTCAATGGCAGATAGAACTTATATTGAACCTTTGACCGCAGAAATTCTTGAACTCATAATCAAAAAAGAAAGACCAGATGCTCTTTTACCAACTCTTGGTGGACAGACAGCTTTGAATTTAGCAGTTGAGCTTGGAGAAGCAGGAGTGCTTGATAAATACTCTGTTGAGTTGATTGGAGCAAATCTTAGGGCAATAAAAAAGGCTGAGGACAGACAACTATTCAAAGAAGCAATGATGAAGATTGGTTTGGACCTGCCTCGCTCAGCTGCTGTTAACAACTTGAAAGAAGGACTTGAAGTAATTGAATGGATAGGTTTTCCTGTTATTTTAAGACCAGCCTTTACTTTGGGAGGCACAGGTGGAGGCATTGCCTATAACATTGAAGAATACAAAGAGTTACTTGAAAGGGGACTAAAGCTTAGTCC
>JBEPZQ010000151.1:0-4911 GCA_041640755.1 Thermodesulfovibrio sp.
GAAGGTTTAACTTTTTTTGCTCTCTCTGCTATCATGTCTCCTCCTTCTTATATATTCTCTTTGCTCTATTGCCCAATGAGGTCAGGACTTCGTAAGGTATCGTATTTGCCCATTGGGCTAAATCAGAAGCTGTAATCTGCTCGTTTCCTGACCGTCCGATGAGTGTTACCTCATCATCAATTTTAGCCTCTGCAACATCAGTTAAATCAATCATTGTCAAATCCATGCAAACAATACCAACAACTGGAGCTCTTTTTCCTCTAACCAATACTTCTGCCTTATTGCTCAGGCTTCTAAAATACCCGTCAGCATAACCAACAGGGACAACTCCAATCAGACTATCTCTTTTCGTTACAAAAGTGCCACCGTAGCTTATCGGCGTGCCCTTTGGAAGCCTTCTGATATCAAGAAGCCTCGTTTTTACACTCATGCACGGAACTAAATTATCCAAAAAGCCGTATCCGTAAAGCATTAATCCCGGTCTCACTGCATCAAATAATGCATTTTCATAGGCAAGTCCCTGTGAGTTGGAAACATGAAAAATCGGTTTGATTCCGACTTCATGGAGAGATTTTTTTATTGCTTCAAATTTTCTCAACTGCTCATGTGTCCATTCTTTGTCTTCAGCCTTTGGAAGATGGGTCATAATGCCCTCTATGTAAATGTTTTTCATCTCAGCAATCCTTTTAATTGTCTCACAAGGGTTGTCATATATGCCCAGTCTTCCCATTCCTGTTTCAAGTTTGATATGAACTGGCAGTAGAACACCTCTCCGAGATGCTTCTTTTGACAGTATTTCAGCCTGTTTGAAGTCAAAAATTACAGGCACGAGACTGTATTTAAAAATACCATCTACCTCTCTATCAAAAAGAACGATGATTTTAGATTTAACACCAGATTTCCTTAAAACAACCGCCTCTTCAAAAAATGCAACGCCCAGAGCGTATACATTAAAAGACTCAAGGGCATGGGAAACCTCTATTGCACCATGTCCGTAAGCATCTGCTTTAACAATGGCAATTATTTTACAGGAAGGATTTCTCTTTTGTAAGAGAGATTTTATGCTTAAAAAATTATGAACAAGCCCGTTTAAATCAATCTCAGCTATTAACTCTCTCACATTTACTTTTTCTCTTCTTTTTCATCCTTTTTCGGTGTTACATCAATCTCTTCTTTATCAGATGTGGCTTTCTTGAAATTTTTTATAGCCTTACCAATTCCCTCACCGATTTGTGGAAGCCGTGAAGCTCCGAAGAGAATAACAACAATTATGAGAATAATCATTAACTCCTGTGTTCCTAATCCAAACATTTAATCTCCCTCCTTTGTAGGATTTCTAAATCCTCCTGAGTATTTATATTAATAAAAGATAATCCTTCTTCATCCAAATTTGCAACATCTAAAACAAAAGCACCAATATCCTCAAGTAGTTTTGTCATGCTGAGTTTATCTTCCAACAACAATCTTTCAAGCTCTGACAAAAGGCTTTTTGAATATATGCCGGGAAGAGGATAGATTTTGTTATTATATTTTGCTACTGTGGCTAAATTTCCATTGGAAATATGATTATCCGTCAAAGCATAAATAATCTCTTTTTTCACAAAGGGCATATCACAGGCAAAGGCAAATATGTCGTACTTTGAATTTTTCATTGCACTATGCAATCCTGCCATAGGTCCTTTGAAAGGATAAATATCACCTAAAAGAAATACTCCGCTTGAAAAATAAAGCTCAGGAAAATTAGTAACAATGAAAATCTCCTCCAATATTTCCTTTAAACCGTTTGCAAGTTTATCAACTATTCTTTGATTTCCCAAAGGGATCAGGCATTTTTGAGTTTTCATTCTTGAAGATTTGCCACCTGCAAGAATTATGGCACTAAGTGGAATTTTAGTAGACAATTGCACCTAAATATCCCACAACCCTATCGTAGTCTCTGCTTACTTCAGCAGAGGTCGCATATTTTATAATTTCCACCTGAGTAGCACCAAGAAGTTTGGTAGCATAAAGCATTGTAACAGTGGGAATAACTCCACACATTGAAATATTATGCTCAAGCACAGTTCTGTAAAGTCCTTCTGGATCAAAATTTCTAATTCTATCAATTGCTAATGCATCAACCCGCCTTGTGAGGTCATCGGGAAGAAAATGACTCATATCAGTGCTTGAGATAATTATAGCCTTGTCTAAAAGCTCAAGCTCCTTTAAAGATTCAGCAACAGCACGGGCAAGTTCAATACAATTTTCAAGGGAAAGCAGCTTCAAAGTTATTGGCACAAT
Source organism: Thermodesulfovibrio sp. (assembly GCA_041640755.1). GTDB lineage: Bacteria > Nitrospirota > Thermodesulfovibrionia > Thermodesulfovibrionales > Thermodesulfovibrionaceae > Thermodesulfovibrio. The sequence goes on from JBEPZQ010000151.1 coordinate 2,281, forward strand.
CTTGGCATCAGGATTAAGATTGTAAATAAATGGAAGTTGTACTTCAAGAGAATGCTCATAAAGATGAGCTTTTATATCATCGGCAGCAAGCGATGTTTTTTCAATGATTTTTTCAGCAAGTTTTGTGTGAACAGAGAGACTTCCAAAGGGAATTTCCCATTCACCCTCTGCCATTAGGGAAACTTCCCGTCCATAACCCGTATGATTTGGTCCGAACAAGATAAATATCTCCTTTGGTTTTAATCTTGCATAAACAGCTCCTGCAACATGTCCTGAATAAACATAACCTGCGTGGGGACATATTGCTCCTAAAGCATCTATCTGTTGTTTTTTTGGCATGCATTCTTTTATCTCTTCAAGAAGTTCCCTTTTATTGGATGGATAAAAATATCCTGCAACCGCAGGTTTTCTTATCATCTATTCCTCCTCTATTTCTGTGCCAACGTATTGGTCAGTAAAATCAAGGAATCTTGTGTATTCGCTTAGATATGTAAGATTTACCACATCAGTTGGACCATTACGCTGTTTTGCTATAATCACCTCTGCCTTACCTTTGTTTGCCGGATTTTTCTTGTTGTAGACTTCATCCCTGTAAAGAAAGATGATTACATCCGCATCCTGCTCAATTGCTCCTGATTCTCTGAGATTAGCCAAAGACGGTCTTTTGTTTGAACTTTTTTCAACATCCCTGTTAAGCTGACTAAGCGCAATAACAGGCACTTTTAGTTCCTTTGCCATAGCCTTAAGCGAACGTGATATTTCAGCTATTTCTTGCTCCCTCACATCATAACTTGCCCTTCCACGCATAAGCTGAAGATAGTCAATGATGACAAGAGCAAGTCTGCCGTGTTCCATCTTAAGTCTTCTTGCCTTAGCCCTTATCTCAAGCACAGTCATTCCAGAGGAGTCATCTATGTAAATTGGAGCTTCACTTAGCTTAACTGCTGTTTCTGTTAAACGCTCCCATTCTTTTTTGCTTACAAATCCTCTTCTTAGGGCGCTGAAGTTAATCATTGACATACTGCTTAGAAGTCTCATTGCAAGCTGTTCCTTTGTCATTTCAAGGCTGAAAAACGCAACTGGCTCTCCAAGCTCTGCTCCAACATGTTGAGCAATATTCAGAGAAAATGCAGTTTTTCCCATTCCGGGTCTTCCACCAATGATGATAAGGTCTCCCGGTTGAAAACCACTTGTAAGCTCATCAAGGTCTTTAAAACCAGATGGCACACCTGTGATAACGGATTTCTTATCGTATAGACTTTCCAGTAATGAAAAAGTGTGCTTCATTACATCCTTCATAGGAGAGAAGGTTGTATTTATTCTCTTGTCTGAAATCTCAAAAATCCGCTTCTCCGCATAATCAATGATTTCTTCTGCATCATCAGGCTCTTCATATATCTTTGACTCAATTTCTCTGCAAGCCCGAACAACTGCCCTAAGAAGTGCCTTTTCTCTTATGAGTTTTGCGTAATATTTGATATTTGCGGATGTTGGAACTACTGTGGCAAGATTGCTGAGATAACTTAAACCACCAACCTCATCAAGTTCTCCCTTCCCCCTTAAATATTCGGTGATAGTTATTAGGTCAATAGGCTCATTTCTGTCAAAAAGGTCAAGCATTGACTGATAAATCTTCTTGTGGGAATCTCTGTAAAAATCCTCAGGAGTAAGAATATCAACAACCTTTGTCAGCGATTCTCCATCAATAATTATCGCTCCTAAAACAGCCTGTTCAGCCTCAATACTTTGAGGAGGAAGTTTATCCACAGAATAATTTACTTCTCTTACATAAGCCATATCACATCTTCCAAATTAACCTCGCATCTGACTTCTTAAACTATTCAGCGACTACATTAACCTTAAGCTTTGCTGAAATACCTTCCTGAAGCTTAATCTCAATTGCGTATTCTCCAACTCTCTTTATTGGTTCTGAAATAACAACTTGCTTTTTATCAACTGAAAATCCTTCTTTCTGTAAAGCCTCTGCAATATCCTTTGCTGTGATAGAACCAAATAACTTTTGGTCTTCTCCAGCCTTTGCCTTAATGGTAAGCTGAAGCTCACTAAGACGCTGAGCAACAGACTCTGCATCTTGACGCCTCTTTTTTGCTTCTTCCTCAAATTTCTTTTTCTGAATCTCAAGCAACTTAACATTCTTTTCATCAGCTATTAAAGCAAGTCCTCTTGGTAATAAATAATTTCTTGCGTAACCGTCTTTTACATTGACGATTTGACCTGCTTTACCTAAGCCCTGAACATCATCTTTAAGGATTACCTTCATCGTCCCTCCCTAAAAAATTTTTTCATAATATATGATACCATATGCCTGCCACTTTTCAAAAAACGATTTTCTTATTCTTTATGTCGTTGACAAAAATTTGGTCTCCCATTCTTTTCTTTGCTTACAAAAATAGATAAAAATTTGAATTTCATTATAAGTATTTGAAAATTAAGTAATTACTCGCCGTCGCAAGCCTGCCGATTATTTTTTTCGTCATTGCGAGCCTGCAATGAGGCGGGCGTGGCAATCTCTCCTTATAAGTCATAAAACCGAGATTGCTTCGGGACTTCGTCCCTCGCAATGACGGGAAAAAGGGTCATTGCGAGGCATCCGTCAGGATGCCGAAGTGA
>JBEPZQ010000152.1:0-1370 GCA_041640755.1 Thermodesulfovibrio sp.
GCAGTAGGCAGTTATATAGGGATAAGCCCGAGAGTATATGAATCGGGCAAGAGTGTAAAGAAAAAGGGGAGGATACAGAAGAAGGGGAGTGCATATATAAGGAAGATATTGTATATGGCAGCGATGTTAGCGATGAGATATAATAAGGCATGCAAAGCATTGTATGAGAGGATGATACAAAGGGGCAAGAGCAAAATGCAGGCATTGATAGCAGTAGCCCATAAACTAATAAGGCAGGTATATGGAGTTTTAAAAAGTGGGATACCATACAATGAAGAAATTGCAATGAATGGAAAAAAATACTTGACAAATTAACACGGAACATTGCGAGCGAAGCGAAGCAATCTCGTTTTTCTCCATAGATTGAGTGAATAGATTGCGTCTCATCCTCCGGATGCTCGCTATGAGGGAAAAAATCGGCGAGGCTTGCAATAACTTGGAGGAGAGCCTCTCTTGAGCCAATGTGTTGCGCTCTCTCGTAATGAAGAGAAAAAGCGTTTGCAATAAAATTTAAATCAACCCATTTCTGAGGACAATTATGTAAATCATGCTATAATAAAACTTATGAAGATTAAATTAATTCTGCTGATTGTCATACTTATTATAGCTTTTGTTGCTGGTGCAGGTTTTGCAATTTTTAGGGATGTGCCTTCAATAAAAGATTTTGGAAAAATAAAAATTCCTGAGGGAACAAAGGTTTATGCCGATGACGGGACATTAATCGGTGAGTTTAAAATTCAAAAAGGTATCTATATTCCTTTAAAGCAAATACCCAAACATCTCATAGATGCTGTTGTTGCTGTTGAGGACTCTCGCTTTTGGAAGCATAGAGGAATTGATTATATTGGCATTGGAAGAGCTTTAATTACAGATATTTTGCACATGCAACTTAAAGAAGGCGGAAGCACAATAACTCAACAGCTTGCAAAAATTATGTTTCTTACTCCAGAAAAAACACTAACAAGAAAGGTTAAAGAAGCCTATCTTGCCATGAAAATAGAAAAAGAGCTTTCAAAGGAAAAAATACTGGAGTTGTATCTTAACAATGTTTACTTTGGACACGGAGCATATGGAGTTGAGATGGCATCAAGAATATATTTTGGAAAACCCGTAAGCAGAATTACTCTTCCTGAAGCTGCTTTGCTTGCTGGACTAATCAGAGCTCCAAATACTTATTCTCCGTATAATGATCTTGTTAAAGCAAAGCAAAGACAGGAAACTGTTCTTGATAGAATGGAAAAGGAGGAATTTATAACGCCTCAGGAGAAAAAAAGAGCATTAGCTGAGTCCATTCATTTAAGTTCATTAAGAATCTCCACCGAAAACTACAATTATTTCCTTGAATATGTAAGAAAGCAGCTTGAAGAAAG
>JBEPZQ010000152.1:1380-4902 GCA_041640755.1 Thermodesulfovibrio sp.
ACAAAGGCAATTTAAAAGTCTATACAACCCTTGATTCTAAAGCCCAGATATCTGCCCAAAAGGCACTACAAGAAGGCTTAAGGGATGTTGATAAGAGAATGGGTTGGAGAGGTCCTATTGGAAAAGTGTCAATAAAAGACGAAGAAGGTGAGGAAAAGTTATCATTTCTGCCTTCTCAAGGAGATATTGCAAGGGGAGTGGTTCTTTCTGTCTCTCCCAATCAAGCAGTTATTAAGGCAAGAGGTGTGAAAGGGAAATTAAATCTTCAAGATGCCCAATGGGCAAGTAGAGTAATTGATTCATCGGGTAATGTAAAAATTTTGAAAAACTTCAAACTGACAGATGTGCTAAAACCCGGTGATGTCATTATGGTTAAATTCAAATCAGTTGGAAAAGAGATTCTATTCTCCCTTGAGCAAGAACCAGAAATTGAAGGAGCTTTGTTTGCTATAGACCCTCAGACAGGATACATAAGAGCAATGGTTGGTGGATACAGCTTTCAGAGGGGAGAGTTCAATAGAGCAGTCTATGCAAAAAGGCAGCCGGGAAGCTCGTTTAAACCTTTTGTTTATGCAGCAGCTATTGAAAAGGGATTTAATCCAGAAGACACTATTCTTGATGAGCCTATCAGTTACTCAACTGGATTGAAAGAGTGGTCACCGTCTAATTATGACGGAGAATTCTGGGGAGAAATCACATTAAGAAGAGCACTTGCATTTTCAAGAAATGTCCCAACAGTTAGGCTTGCAGAAACAATTGGTATTAACTCAATAATGGATTTAGCAAAGAGAGCAGGAATTAAATCTGATATGCCAGCTGATCTCACAATTGCTCTCGGAAGCATGAGTCTGTCTCCAATGGAATTGACAACAGCCTTTGCAGTATTTGCAAATGGAGGTAAAAGAGTCAAACCTATTGCAATCAAATATGTTACTGATGCCTCTGGCAAAGTTTTGCTACAAAATGACCCGCAGTTGGAAGACGCAATATCCCCTGAGGTTGCTTATACGATTACTGATATGTTAAAAGATGTAATTTCATATGGAACAGGAGCAAGGGCAAATATTGGAAGACCTGCTGCAGGAAAAACCGGGACAAGCAATGAATTTAGGGATGCATGGTTTGTTGGCTATACCCCACAACTTGTAGCAGGAGTATGGGTTGGTTATGATGATATGAGGAAAAGTCTTGGGAGGGGAGAGGCAGGCGGAAGAGTCTCTGCTCCTATTTGGGCTCAGTTTATGAAAGAAGCACTTGCAGGAGAGCCTGCAACAGACTTTAATCCTTCAAAACAACCAGAACAAGATGCGAGTCAGTCGCCTCAACCCACTGGACCAGTCAATCCTTCTGGAGGACAAAAGGACAACAGGAGTTTTCTATGAAAATATTAGTTTGCGGACTTGGAGCTTTAGGAATAGTTTTTGCAACATGCCTTAAAACAACAGGACAGACTGTCTTTGGATTGACAAAAGAGAAATACATTGAAAAACTTAAAAATAAACCTTTGAGAATAACTGGTCTTTTTGGGAATAAAGAAGCTCTATTAGATGGACTCTTTACTCATATTGATGACATTCAACTTAAAGATTTAGACTTTATAATCATTGCAGTAAAGGCATATGATACTGAAAAAGCAATAAATCAAATTAGACCTTTGCTTGGAGAAAAAACTCTTGTTCTTCTTGCACAGAATGGATATGGAAATTACGAAATAGCCAGCTCAATAATAGGGAAAGAAAGAGTTATTCTTTCAAGAGTAATATTCGGAGCTAAAGTTTTAGAGCCTGGATTTGCTGAAGTTACAGTTTTTGCGGATGATGTTGTTATTGGTCAACCTGAGCAATTGATTTCAAATGAAAAATTAAATGAAATTGCTAAAATTTTTAATAAATCTGGAATTCCTACAAGAGTATCTCAGGATGTATATGCAATTTTATGGGATAAAATACTCTATAACTCTGCTTTAAACCCTCTTGGAGCAATTCTTGAATGCAGTTACGGAACTTTAGCAGAAAATGAAGAAACTAAAGCGATAATGAACCAAATTATTAAGGAAATCTTTGAAGTTGCAGCTGTCCACAAAATAAAACTCAATTGGAAGGATGCTGAGCAATATATTGAACATTTTTATAAAAATCTTGTTCCTCCTACTGCAAAACATTTTCCTTCAATGTATTATGATATTCAAGGTGGAAAGAAAACGGAAATAGATGCCCTAAATGGCGCAATTGTAAGACTTGCAAAAGAGGCTGGAATTTCAGCACCTGTTAATGCGACAATTACGAATATTATAAAAGTCAAGGAAAAGCTTAAACTAAAACACCAATTATAGATTTATTTATTTAACTTGACTAACTATCTTTTCAATCATCATTTTAAAAATTATCTTATGAAATGGTAAAAGAATGTTCCAATAAACTCTTCCCCATAAGCCCTTTGGATAAAAATAGGCGGTTTGCATAAAAATGTCTTCATCTATTGAAAATTCAAGCCATGCTTTGCCAGGTAGCTTCATCTGAGCCTCAAGAAGAAGTCTTTTACCTTCAACAATATCTATAACTTTCCAGAAATCAATTACATCACCGACTCTCAATTCACGAGCAGGTCGCCTGCCTCTGTTAATTCCATATCCTCCAACAAGTTTGTCAATCAGACCCCTTATTGCCCATAAAAAATTAAGGGCATACCAGCCTTTTTGTCCACCTAAGTTTTTGCAAATCTCAAAGATTTCATTTGCCTTTTCTTTGGGAATTTTCTTTATATAGGCATCTTTATAAACTGCCTTTGATATTTCTGGAACATGTGGAACATCGCAAACTATGCCTTTTGAGCTGTCACACCATCTGCTTATTACCTGATTTTTCTCTATTTCTTCAATTGCCCTTTTGATGGCTTCTTTAAAACTTACAACTTTTATATCTGGAAAGTACTTTTTTGCATTATCATTGGTTTTTACTGTTTTAGATTTAAGACCTAATACAAGTTCCCTTGCCAAATCAAAATTAACTGGAGTAAAAAGCACAAGCCAATAAGACGAAAGTTTGGGTGATAACACAGGAACATCAATTATTAGTCTCTTTAGCCCCAAAACAGATGCTGTCTCCAAAAGCATCTCCTTAAAAGTCATTGCTTCCATGCCAATATCAATTTTGTCATGAATTGGATTATCACTTAAAATTGCAGACTTGAGGTATTTAATTACATCATCAATGTAAATCGGACAGGTTGGAGTTTTAACCCATCTTGGAGTAATCATAACTGGAAGTTTTTCAACAAGATTCCTAATTATCTCAAAGCTTGCACTACCTGAACCTATTATCACTCCAGCCCTAAACCATGCAGTTTTTACCTTTTCAGAATTTGCACTTAAGATTTCACCTGTAATGTAACGGCTCCTAAGATGAGGACTTGCATCTTTAAGCTCTCCAAGACCTCCCAAGTAAACAATCTGCTTCACTGAAGCCTTTTCACAACATTTCCTGAAATTCTCAGCACTCTGCCTTTCTTTTTCTTCGTAATCCT
>JBEPZQ010000153.1:0-4852 GCA_041640755.1 Thermodesulfovibrio sp.
ACCTGTTAAGAGATAAATTCTGCCTTCTGCTGATTCTCTCTCATTGCTTTCAATATTGCCACTTTGTAGAGCCTTAACACATGGACAATTCTCACAAGGAGAGCTTCTTCTGTGCCAAAGGAAATAACATTTTTTGCCTAAAACATCATCTTCATTCATTCCAAGCCTTTTGCAATATGCCCTATTTGCCCAAAGAACATTTAAATCACTGTCTAAGAGGGAAATATTGTGCTCTATCAGATTGAAAATTTCAAGAATCTTTTCTGTATGTGGATAATAAAATAATTGCATCTAATAAAAAATAACGGGTGGCATCCTGACTTCAGCCACCCATGTTTCAAGTCTACTCTGACAAATACTTAGGAAATTCCTTAATTTCTGCCTTGACTGCATCATCCTTTATTAACGGGACCTTTCCTCTTAAAATACCTATCCAGACTCTAATAGAGTCTGCAACAATCAATACAACCATTATTATCATTATAGCAGATAAAACTGCAAGAAGATAATTATTTTTTGGAAGATAGTTATTTACAATATTTTGATAACCAGCAACAATGGTAGTAATTAGAAGAAATGACATAGGAATAAGAGTAACCCATATGTATTTAGCCTTACCCATCCTCAAAAGATATGTTGTAGCAATTGCAAGAGCCATACCTCCAAGAAGTTGGTTATTAACACCGAACAAAGGCCAAATTGTTGATATCGTTCCTGTATATAACAGATAGCCCCAGCAAAATGTAAAAATTCCGCTTGTCAATATGATACCAGGCCACCACTTGTAATCTCTCAGCTTGGGATATACAACTCCTCCAATTTCCTGCATTAGATATCTTCCTACCCTTGTTCCTGCATCAATTAGAGTGAGAATGAATAGAGCCTCAAACATAATAGCAAAGTGATACCAGTAACTCATAAGATGTCTAAGGCCTCCGATTCTTGAAAATATATCAGCCATTCCAACTGCCAAGGAAACAGCACCACCTGGACGACCTGCTAATTCTTCGCCAACCAATGCTGAAAGATATGGAAGGTCCTGAACTTGCATACCAAGCTTTTGAAATACAGCTGGTGGACTGTTTATGGCAAAATAATCGGCTGTTGGAAGAACAGTTGCTGCTATAAGAGCCATTAAAGCAACAAAACTCTCTGTCAACATTGCTCCATATCCTATTGTTCTAATATCCCTTTCATTAGATACCATTTTAGGTGTTGTTCCTGAAGACACTAAAGAATGAAATCCAGAAATTGCACCACATGCAATAGTGATAAACATGAAGGGCCAAACTTTACCGGGAATTACAGGACCTCCACCTGATACAAACTGAGTAGTTGCAGGCATCTGGATAACTGGATTGATAATAATAACACCTATAGCAAGCAATAACATTGTTCCAAACTTCATGTAAGAGCTAAGATAATCTCTTGGTACAAGCAAAAGCCAAACAGGTAAAACAGCTGCAAAAAAGCCATAAACTGGAATTAATACTGAAAGCTCTTTTTTCTCCAATGTGAAAATCGGAGAAAGAGCAGACTCCTTAATTACCGGACCAACAATTACTGCTAAAATAATCAAAGCAACTCCAATAATACTTGCTTCAACAATTTTACCTGGTCTAAGCCATTTAAGATAAGCTCCTATAAATATTGCAATAGGAATTGTGATTCCCACTGTGAAAGTTCCCCACGGACTATGAAATAAAGCATTAACAACAGCAATTGACGCTCCTGCCAAAACGATTATTAACAAAAATAAGGTTGCAACAAGAACAAGCCAGTAAGACACAGGACCTATCTGGGCTTTTGCGATTTCTGCCAAAGATTTTCCATTATGTCTAACCGATGCAAAAAGTACCACCATGTCATGCACTGCTCCAGCAACAACACCTCCAATAAGAATCCAAAGAAATCCAGGCAAATACCCGAATTGAGCTGCAAGTACAGGTCCTATCAAAGGTCCTGCTCCAGCTATTGCTGCAAAATGATGTCCAAAGACAAGCCATCTGTTTGTAGGTACATAGTCTCTGCCGTCATTTAAAGTATTTGCTGGTGTTGGACGATTTGGATCCAGCGCTAAAACCTTTGCTGCGATAAAAGCAGAGTAAAAACGATAAGCAAGCACAAATACACATGCCGCAATAATTACTAACACTAAGGCATGCATAAAAATATACCTCCTTTCTCTTTTTGAAAAATATTTTAATCAGGGATAAAATGTATAACAATAGAAAAAAGCTAAAGAGTAAAAATTTGAACCTGAACAGAAAATATGACAAGATGAATGGAAATTAACTACACTTGATTCCTAAAATTTTTTTTAATTCTTTTATCATTGACTTACTAACAGGTATTCTGCTTTTTTCTCCCTCCAAAACAATCCAATATGTTCCTTTAAACCAGGGAATTATAGCCTCAATTTTTTTCAGATTTACCACATAACTTTTGTGAATTCTGAAAAATCCTTCCTTTCTAAGCCTTAATTCAAGCTCTGTAAGAGTTCCATCGTAAAAATATTCTTCGTTTTTTGAAGTTAGTATTTTAACTCCACTTTCTGAAGCCTCACCAAAAAGGATATCCTTATACGGAATCAAATTTATAATGCCTTCTTTTTGTTTAACTGGCAGTTTTTTGGGCGTTTCAGTATTTACAAAATCTGAAATCCTTCTTAATGCCTTCATCCATTCATCTTCATTGCTTTTGAGTTTTTCTATTCTTTTAACGGTTTTTTCTATTCTTTTCTCATCAAATGGTTTCAATATGTAGTCTATTGCGCCCAACTCAAATGCTTCAATTGCATAATCATCATAGGCAGTTGCAAAGACAATAAGTGAAGTTTCATAAAAATTTGAGATTACCTTCGCCAACTCAATCCCTGACAAATCTGGCAGTTCAATGTCAAGGAATATAACATCAGGTTTATTTTTTTTATAAACTGCAAGAGCCTCTTGGGATGAACCTGCCTGCCCAACAATCTGGCAAGATGGAAACTTAGAGAGAATATAAATTAATTCATCCCTTGCATATGGTTCATCTTCAACTACTATAGCTGTAAAAGACATCTTTAAATATCCTAATAGGAATCTTAAATGTTACCTTCGTGCCAAACCCTAACTTGCTTTCTACCTGAAGTTCACTTGCTTGTCCATAAAACTTTTTCAGTCTTTCATTTACAAGATACAATCCTAAACCGCTATTTTCTGTTTTTTGAATATTTTTATTTAACTGAAAGCCTACACCATTGTCTTCAACTGAAATAACTACTTTATCTTTATTGTTATCTATTTTTATCAAAATTTCTCCGCCTTCTAATTTAGACTTTAATCCATGTTTTATAGCATTTTCTACAAGCGGTTGAATTGTAAATGGTAGAATTGGTATATCAAGATCAACAGCTGGATCAATGAAATATTTTACAGTTAATTTGTCCCCAAATCTTGCTTGTTCAATAGACAGATATGCCTCAACATAGGAAAGTTCTTCCCCAAGAGAGATTTCTTTCTCTCTTTTAAGACTATATCTTAGGAAAGTTGCTAAATCCACAAGCAATTTTCTTGCCCTTGAAGGATCAACCCTTATTATTGAAATTATAGTATTCAGTGCATTGAAAATAAAATGAGGATGTATCTGTGACTGGAGAGATTTTAGTTCAGCCTCTGTCTTTAGTCTTGCCAAAGCCTCCAACTCCACGATTTCTAACTGCGTTAAAAATATATTGGCAAGACCTGTTGCAACCTCTAAATCAACAGAGGTAATGCTATTTTCTCTTTCATAATACAACTTTAGTGTCCCTATAACTTCTTTTCTTCTTTTTAATGGAACAACAATTGCAGAGCTAAGTTTACATTTAGGATTACTACAACCAATTTCATCTTTTGTGTTTGCTATCTGTATTTCTCCAGATTTAATAGCATTAATTGTTGCTTTTGTCATAACAGGTTGTCCAGAATAATGATGATCAGAGCCTAATCCAACATGGGCAAGAATTTTTTGTTTATCTGTAACTGCAACTGCTGATACTAATATACTTTTATGAATTATCTCCGCTATTTTTTCTGCAGAATGTTCATTTAGTCCCTGCCTTAAGTGTGGAAGAATCAAGTTTGTTATGTTTAAAATTGCTCGTGATTGATTAGCGGCTATTCTCTGTTGATGTTCTATTGCTGATTTAATGATTAACATAAATATTGCAATTCCAACTGAATTAACAGTAATCATAGGAATTGCTATGATTTTTACTAATTCTAAAGCCTCAGAAAAGGGTTTTGAAAAGACAAGTATAATAATCATTTGCAAAATTTCACCAACAAATCCTGCAGCCCATGCAACATACCAGGGAATTAATCCATGTCTCCAGTATTTATAAACGAGTCCTCCTAAAAAACCCTCTACTACTGCTGCCAATCCACAAGAAAAAGCAGTAAATCCTCCTATAAAATATCTATGAACACCAGCAATCAAACCTGCTCCTGCACCTACAACAGGACCACCAAGAAGTCCACCAATCATAACTCCAACAACCCTTGAATTTGCTAATGCACCATGAATTTCTACTGCTCCATAAGTTCCAAGAATTCCTAATCCTCCGCATAATAAAGTGAGAATTAGTTTATCTTTAATGGTGGGTTTCTTTAAAAGAACTCTTCCCAAAGCAGGCATTCTTGAAAGAATAAAAGCTACTGTAGTTATTATGCAAAGCCTTTGCGATAAAATTAAAGTCAGTTCTCCAATATCCATATTTAAATCACTCTTGTCCAAAATAAATTTTTTAAAAAGCTCCGATCTGGGTAAAATAGATAAACATTTAGCTTAAAAATTAAAGACCCAGATCGGAGGTGTATATGAATAAGTA
>JBEPZQ010000154.1:0-1638 GCA_041640755.1 Thermodesulfovibrio sp.
CATTGCGAGGTTGCCCCCCTTGTCGTCATCGTATGTTAGATATATGGACATTGCGAGAGATTTTATTTCTGAGGCTATACTTTCTTTTTATGAGATTGCTTCGCCTGCCTGTCGGCAGGCTCGCAATGACCCCTTCCTTCGTCATTGCGAGAGCACGAAGTGCCCGAAGCAATCTCTTTTTTCTTTTCAACAAGGAACGGGATTGCTTCGGCATCCTAACGAATGCCTCGCAGTGACAGGATGGGTCACCAAGGAAGCGAGATTGCCACGCCTGCCTTTCGGCAGGCTCGCAATGACAGAAAAAGTGTCCTTCGGTGAGGCTCTCAATGACAGCACGTAGGTAAACGGTGAGGCTCTCAATGACGGAAAAAAAATAATCGGCAGGCTTGCAATAACTCTCATGATAATCATTGCGAAAGGTAGCGACATTTCCGACTCGCCACAGTCTCCAAAACCAAGCAATTTCAACATTTACCACTGTGCATTTCAGATATTTACAATGAAAGGCTAACAAAGGTTGCATATAAAAAATATCTCATTTAATTTAAATATCGCTTATAAACCTGTTTTTTCCAGATTTTTTTGCCTGATACATCAAATTGTCTGCCCGATTTATAGCATCCAATATATTTTCTTCTTTTTTCAACATAGTTCCACCACCTGAGACAGTAAATCTTATTATTTCTCCATCGTGTTCTATCCATGTACTCTGAATAATTTTGACAATCTTGTTGCCAATTGAATTTATTTCCTTTGGTTCTTTTATAAATACCAATATAAGAAACTCCTCACCTCCCCAGCGAATCACGATATCTTGATGTCTTACAATGTTTTGCAAAGTTTGAGCAACTGCTTTTAAAACCTTGTCTCCTATATCATGACCATAGGTATCATTTATTTTTTTGAAATCATCAATATCAAACAACAAAATTGCCGGATTATAGTTTAGCATTAACATTTCTCTTTGTCTTAACTCACAGAGTGTTTCAAAACCCCGACGGTTTAATATCTTTGTTAGAGAATCTTTTAAAGCAAGACTTAACAAATCTTGCTCTGTATCAGAAGTTGAAAAAACTGGTAAAAATATTTCAACTACACCCTTTACTTGATTGTCTTCTATTATTGGAATGCCTTTTACTCTTACCCTTAACCTATATCCAGTTTTATGATATAGGTAAACCGTATCTTCAACCTTTACTCGTCTTGACATTGCCATTAACATCGGACAGGTATTTTCGCATAGATTGTTTTCGTGTTCATCAACATGCCTTAGAATATTATCATTACAACCTTTACCTATTACTTCCTCTGCTTTGTATCCTGTTATTTCCTCAGCAGACTTGTTCCAAAATAAAATTCTTCTTTGAGTATCAATAAAATAAATGCCTTCGTATAGACTATCTGCTAATTCGTAAAATATTTTTTCCATAGCCATAATAATTATAATACCGAATTACTTTTGATAGCAAGCACCTGATTTTCCCAAAAGATAGCGATAGAAATCCAATAATTGGCATAACCATTTGAAAATTAAGTATTTTTTTGCTGTCATTGCGAGCATCCCAATGATGCGAAGCAATCTCTTTGAAGGGGAAAAGGCAAGATTGCTTCCTCCTCGCTTCGCTCGGAGTCGCAATG
>JBEPZQ010000154.1:1648-4850 GCA_041640755.1 Thermodesulfovibrio sp.
GACGGAGAGGTGTTCACCATGCACCATCCACCATCCACGAATCACCATTCACCAGTTAGAGACTGCTTCGCCTCCTTCGGAGGCTCGCAGTGACGATGTTGTGGATTGACACGCTATCGTTCGCAACAGGGGGGCTCGCAGTGACGAGTGTCTATCTCTATTTTTCGGTTTTCCTCAAAAATAATCTACCCGAAAAAGTATTGTTTTCTCCTAATTGACAAGAAAGGCGAGCGTCTGATATTCCTTTTATTATTAGCAATATAGTAAATGAAAGGAGACATATCCATGCTCGTAACTATCCAATTGGTGAGGTATATGAGAAAAAAACTAAGCGAGGTTCAACCATGACAATCTTCAATGTCTGTTCTGGAAAATTTTATTTTGAGGAAATACAGCATATTAATTGCTCAAAATTTTTCCTTAAATTCTTCAGTCGTGGTTGGTCTTGTAAGTGTTAAATATTTTTTAAGCTCTCTCATCGCTTCTTCTTTGTTTGAAATTCTTCCAGCAAGTGTAAGGATTTCTATTCTCTCAATTAGTTGACCAACCAATGGAGAAGGTTCAAATCCGAGTGCAAGAATGTCCTCGCCTTTGATGACAGGGAGTTTCTTTTTGTTTTTAGAGTAAGTCTTTTTGTAAAAATGCTCCAAATCTTTGTAGAACCAAGCCCTTGCAAGTCCAATAGGGTCAATGCTTATGCCATAGATGAGTGCAGGATATAGGATGCTTTCATAACTTCTGAGAAAGCTTACTTTATCTAAGAGAGTCTCTATTTTTTTTAGCTTATCTGCAGCCTTTAAAAGGTTTTCAATAAATCTTTCCTCTTTCCGAGAGGGTTTTATTTGTTTAATCATAGACAAAGCATGAATCCCAAAGATTGCAGCAAATTTCATGCACTGGATAATATTTTTGCCTTGCAAAGGCTTGTAATAGTCAAAAACTTTCTTGGGAGACTTTAAAACTTCTTCCATTAATTTTAATGCATTAATATTCGGTTTAAATAGTAAATGCTCTGGAGATGTAAAAATAACTTTAAATATCTCGTCTTCTATCATAAGTTCAGCTGTCCTTGCACTGTCAGCAACAGAAAGTATTTTCCATAATTCCTCTTTAATTCTCTCTTTAGCGGTTAGTTTCATAAGATGAGCGTGTTTTTTCATTGCCTCACGGGTCTTCTCCTCTATTTCAAAGCCCAAAGTTGCATGAAATCTGTAAGCTCGCAAAATTCTTAGTGGGTCTGCTTTTAAATTTTTTTCTTTGACCATTCTGATTTTCTTTTCATTTAAATCCTGCAGACCATTGAAAGGGTCAATCAATTTTTTCAGTTCCAAATCAGTAGCCATTGCATTTATTGTAAAATCCCTTTCTTTGAGGTCATCTTCAATGGTGTCTCCACTGAGACGAGAAAAGTCTATCGTAACTTGCTCCTTTACAACTCTTCCAATTTGAAAAACTTCATCAAGTAAAACATAAGTCCCATTTATGTACTTTGCAAACTCCCTTGCAAGGTTGAGCGCATCTGCATTGATTGCAAAATCCAAATCTTTCAGCTCTCTATTAAGAAGCACATCCCTTACAGTTCCTCCAACGAGAAAGGAATTACGATCTAAGTTTTTACTTTGGAGAAATTCTTTAACTTTCTGAAAATGTTCATTTTGACTTAATTTTTTAAACATGGCTCTCCCCTTATGCCAGAATTAATAATAAATGTTACTGGTCCTTCATTTATAAGGGACACATTCATAAAACTTCTAAATTTGCCTTCTTTTACAACTATTTTCATGATTTTAAGTTTATCTATGAAATATCTATAAAGCTTCTCTGCTTCTTCTGGAGGCATTGCATTGTCAAATGAGGGTCTGTTACCTTTTCTGCAGTCTCCTGCAAGGGTAAACTCCGAGACAACCATAATCTCACCGCCAACATCTTTGACGGATAGATTCATTTTGCCCTTTTCATCTTCAAATATTCTTAAATTTGCGATTTTATTGACAAGATAATCTGCATCCTTTTCGGAATCGCCTTTTTCAATTCCAAGAAATACGAGGATTCCTCTTCCGATTTCAGACAAGCAATTTCCTTCAACTTCTACTGATGCTCTACTTACTCTTTGGATTAAAACCTTCATTTATGTTAATATATCATACCATGCTTGAAGATGTCTCAAAAATTTTGGTTGTTGATGATGAAATAATAAATCTTGAATTAGTATCCACAGTTTTTGCAGATGACCCGCTTATTACTATAATTACTGCAAACAGTGGAGAAGAAGCTCTTGAAATATTGCAATCTATAACACCTGATGTTATTGTTCTTGATATTCGCATGCAAGGCATAAGTGGAATTGAAGTTTTAAAAATACTTAAAACAGACTCTGCAATATCTCATATTCCTGTAATAATTCTTTCAGGCAACGAAAATGAAAAGAAACACGCACTAAAATTAGGTGCCAATGATTTTGTGAGTAAGCCATTTGATGCTGAAGAACTGAAGCTGAGAGTTATGAATGCGCTTCATGTTAAAAAATATCAAGATTTGATAAGAAACCTGAATGAAATATTGCAAAGTGAGGTAAGAAAAAAGACAAAGCAACTGCAAGAAGCTCTTGAGCTTGCAAAAGAAGGTGAGTATGAAATGGTCTTAAAATTTGGTATGATAGCAGAATTTAGAGATGAGGAAACAGGAAATCACATAAGAAGAATGAGCCTTTTTTGTAAACTGCTTGCAGAAATTGCTGGCTTATCAGAGGAAGAGCAAAGGATAATATCATTAGCATCATCATTACATGATGTTGGGAAAATAGGCATTCCTGACCATATTCTAAAGAAGCCGGGAAAACTTACTCCAGAGGAATTTGAAATAATCAAACTTCATACTGTAATCGGTGCTAAAATTCTTACATCTGATCCAAGATTTACAGTTCTCAAGGCAGGTAGAATAATTGCTGAACAGCACCATGAAAAATGGGATGGCTCAGGCTATCCTAAGGGACTTAAGGGAGAAGAAATACATATCTATGCAAGAGTGGTCTCAATTTGTGATGTCTTTGACGCTTTGACATCTGACAGGGTTTACAGACCTGCATTTCCAATTAACAAGGCACTGGATATTATGAAAAAAGAGCAAAACTCCTTTGACCCTCGTCTTTTTGAGCTTTTCATGAACAATATTGACAAATTCTTAAAATTGCGCGAAGAATTTG
>JBEPZQ010000155.1:0-4849 GCA_041640755.1 Thermodesulfovibrio sp.
TATTTAAAGCCTCCAATGTATCGTGTTTTCCAAGCACAACACCAGCAAGAAGGTCATTGTGTCCACCAAGATACTTTGTTGCAGAATGAATTACGATATCTATGCCGTACTCAATGGGTCTGAGATTATAGGGAGTTGCCAGTGTAGCATCAATCATTGTCAATATTTTATGTTTTTTGGCAATGTTCACAACTGATTTAAGGTCAATCACTCTAAGATATGGATTTGTAGGTGCTTCTGTGAAAATGATGTTCGTGTTTGGCTTTATTGCTGACTCTATAGCTTCAGCTTTAGGTTCAACTAAGGAAACTTCTATGCCGAATTTTTCAAGAAAATTAGTGGCAAAATCTCTTGTTTGCCTGTAGCAATCATTTGTAAATATTATATGCCCATTGGGTTGCATATAAGCCATAATTGTCAATATTACTGCGCTCATTCCAGTGGAAAAGAGTATAGCCCTTTCAGCTCCTTCTATGGCTGCTAATTTTTTTTCACATATCTGCTGAGTAGGATTTCCATATCTTCCGTATTCGTGCTCTCTTATGATCTTTCCTTCTTTCTTTGATTTCATAAAATCCCAGACTTGCTGGCAGTTGTCAAAATAAAAATTAGAAGTATGGACAATCGGAGTTGTTACAGAATGGTAAGCATTTTTTATTCTTGACAAACCATGTATTGAAAGGGTAGAAGTCTTCCATTTTTTTGATTTTTTAGCCATTATTCTCCCTCCTGTTTTTAATTGCTGAATCTAAAACTTTTTTAACAGCATCAATGCTTGGTGGCAACACAACTGGTTTGTTCATATATTTTGCTGGAAATTTGAATTTTCCCTCATGATATTTAACTTTAAACTCAGTAAACTTTAATCCATGAGCTGTTGATATTACTACGATGGTCTCTGAGCTGTCTATTTTTCCAGCCTTGAGGAGCTTTATTAATCCTCCTAATGCAACACCAGTGTGAGGACAGTTAAAAAGTCCTGTTCTGTCTCCAAGTGCTGATGCATCCGCAAGCTCCTGCTCTGTCACATCTACCACTATTCCATCATATTCTTTTAAAACCCTTACAGCCTTTTCATAGCTTACAGGATTTCCAATTTGAATTGCACTTGCAAGGGTTTTTTTAGCTTTTACAGGTCGCAATCTATCAAAGCCTCTTAAATAGGCTCTGTATAAGGGATTTGCTCTTTCTGCCTGAGTTACAACAATGCGGGGTTTTTTATTGATTAAACCAAGCTCCCTCATCATGGTCAATCCTTTTCCAAGTGCAGAGACATTTCCAAGATTTCCTCCGGGAATGACAAAAACATCAGGGCATGTCCAGTCAAGTTGTTGAACTACTTCTATGCCAACTGTTTTTTGACCTTCTATTCTTAAGGAATTCATAGAGTTGGCAAGATATATTGTTTCGTCTTTGGTTATTTCCTTTACAACCTTCATGCATCCATCAAAATCTGTATCAAGCTCCAATACCAAAGCTCCGTTGCTTATGGGTTGAATAAGCTGGGCTATTGAAATCTTACCCTTTGGCAGTAGCACAATTGCCTGTATTCCAGCAGCTGCACAATACGCAGCCAAAGAGGCAGATGTATCTCCTGTTGATGCGCAAGCGACAGCTTTTATTGGAGCACCTTCGCTAATCATCTGCTTTACCTGAGAAACAAGAACTGTCATTCCTAAATCCTTAAAAGAACCTGTATGTGAGTTGCCACATAATTTTATCCATAGTTCTTTGAGTCCAAGTATTTTAGCCAATCTTTCTGCCCAGAAAAGATTTGTACCGCCTTCATACAAAGAAACTATATTTTGGTTGTCAATATTAGGTAAAACCCACTCCTTTTTGCCCCATACTCCTGAACCATAGGGCCATTGATTTGATTTGTATCTTTTATCAAAAAGAGCCTTCCATGAGTCAGCAGTTTTCCTTTTAAGGGCTTTCATGTCATGCTTAACCTCAAGCAGAGAACCACATTTAGGGCAATTATATATAATCTTGTTGATTGGATAGGTGGCATGACATTCAACATTTATACATTCAAACCAAGCATTGTAATGCATAAATCATCCTCCGAAAACATTTTATACAATTTTATCAATTTCTAAAGTAAAAGCCTCAAAAATAGAAATTGTTTATTCAAAAATTTTACTCCCTACAGTCCTTTCTTGTCTACTACTTGATTAAAAATGACGATAGAAAATCGTCACTGCGAGCCCAGTTGCAAGCGATAGCGTAGCGATCCACCCCATCTTCACTGCGAGCCTCCAAACACATCGTCACTGCGAGCCTCCGAAGGAGGCGAATCAGTCTCTTAAAATTCGTAAAACGTAAGAAGTGAAAAGTAAAAGGCGAGATTGCTTCGTTTCGCTCGCAATGACTTCTTTTCATGAGATTGCCACGGCTGTATGACAGGCTCGCAATAACCTCCTTTTCATCATCGCGAGGACTTTCTCCTTTTCGTCATTGTATGGCTATCCTCTTTTCGTAATTGCGAGGATTCTCCTTCCTCATCATTGTGACGCCCCCATCGTCATTGGCGAGGTATTATCTTTTCGGTCATTGCGAGGGACGAAGTCCCGAAGCAATCTCGCCTTTTAGCCTTTTTGTATAACGGAGAGATTGCCACGCCTCACCTTCGGTGAGGCTCGCAATGACAGAAAAAATAATCGGTGAGGATTGCAATGACAAGAAATATGGAATCGGTCTGCCTCGTAATGACAGAAAAAATATAAGTACAGGCTCGCAATGACGGCAAGAAATATTCATTTTTGGGTCAAAAAGCTTAAAATAACTTGACATTATTCAATCCAACAAATTAATATTTTGCTTAAAAAGTGTGAAATTAGGGAGGCTTTAAAAATATTATTAGGTGAGATAATAATGAAAATGAAATGTCCTGTATGTGGTAAACTTTTTGATGCTGAAAATAACCAGTGGATGCCTTTTTGTTCAAAAAATTGTAAAATAATAGACCTATGGAATTGGGTTCATGAAAAATACTCTATTAAAGTAGAAGAAATAGACGAAGAAATCAATATAAATGAGGAGGACAAAGATGATAAAATTGACAGTTTGTGGCGCAACAGGAAGAATGGGCAGTAGAATTATTGCCCTTTCAAGGGAATATGACAACTTGAAACTTGTTGGAGCTGTAGAAGCAAGTAACAATCCAAAGCTTGGCTTAGACGCTGGTTTAGTTGCAGGAGTTGGAGAACTTGGGGTTAAAATTACTGATAATATTAAAAAAGTAATTGATGATACTGACATTGTTATTCATTTCACAAATCCTGAAGCAACACTCTCTCACTTGGAAATTGTGAAGAAAAATAAAAAAGCGATGGTAATAGGAACTACTGGTTTTAACAATGAACAACTTTCACAAATAAGTAAAGCAGCTGAGAAAATTCCTATTGTTCTTTCTCCAAACATGAGTATTGGCGTTAATCTTTTGTTTAAAGTTTTAAAGGATGTTGCAAGGATATTGGGAGATGATTATGACATTGAGATAGTTGAAGCCCATCACAGAATGAAAAAGGATGCACCAAGCGGAACAGCAATAAAAATGGGCAAGGTTATAGCAGAGGCATTGGGTAGAAATTTTGATGAAGTTGCTGTGTATGCAAGGCAAGGAATTGTTGGAGAGAGAACTAAAAAGGAAATAGGAATTCAGACTGTGAGAGCTGGGGATATTGTTGGAGAACATACAGTTATATTCGGTGGATTGGGAGAAAGAATTGAAATAACTCATAAAGCATCAAGCAGGGATACATTTGCAAGGGGTGCAATCAAGGCAGCCATTTGGCTTTATGGTAAACCAGCAGGTCTTTATGATATGGGAGATGTGCTTGGAATTAAATAAAAAAAGGAGGGCTAAGCCCTCCGTTTTATCCCTCAACAATTGAAAACTCTTTCCACATGAACCAGTTGCCAGTATCCTTTAGAAAATTATAGGTCTCTGAGAATATTTTGTAATGCTGTTCCTCTTCAATTATTAACCTTTCAAAAAGCCTTTTTTCCTTTTCAGTCTGCACTTCATTTACGACATTTTTATAGAATTCCATTCCCTGCTTTTCCATTTCCATAGCGATTTTAAAGGCTTCCAAATCATCTTCAGATGCGGATATTCTTTCCATCATCTTGTCTTTCATTGTTTCAAAAATTGTTTTTATGGTCTTAATAGGCTGAGCTTCTCTTACGGTCAGTTCAAGCCCTTTCAAAACTTCTTCAATCATCTTAATATGATTTTTTTCGTCCTCTGCGATAGTAAGAAACATCTGTTTTCCCGCTGGATGAGAAACTTTCTCGGCGGCTTCGGTGTAAAATTTTATCGCATCCGTTTCCATTTTTAAAGCAAGCTCTACTGATTTCATAAAAAGCCTCCGATTTGCTA
Source organism: Thermodesulfovibrio sp. (assembly GCA_041640755.1). Taxonomy (GTDB): domain Bacteria; phylum Nitrospirota; class Thermodesulfovibrionia; order Thermodesulfovibrionales; family Thermodesulfovibrionaceae; genus Thermodesulfovibrio. The sequence goes on from JBEPZQ010000155.1 coordinate 4,388, forward strand.
TTCAGCTGGTTCAAACATATCCTTTGTAGCACCACATACAGGACATGACCATGAGTCTGGTAAATTTTCAAACGGTGTTCCAGGAGCTACTCCATTGTCTGGGTCTCCATTGGCTGGATCATAAACATATCCACATACACTGCATTTGTACTTCTTCATACTACACCTCCATTGAGTGCTTTTATAATTATTATAACTTAAATTTAGTGATTTTTTATAGGAAAACATTTGTTAGGTTGTCATTGCATGGAAATTCCTCTAATTTACCATTACAATGAATTCTCCCGCTTCTTATAGCGAGCCATATAGTTAATTTTTTTCATCATCAGAAGAGCGAGCCTTTTGCCTGTCATTGCAAGGATTCTCCTTCTCCGTCATTGCGAGCGAAGCGAAGCAATCTCTGATTGCCACACCTGCCTGTTGGCAGGCTCGCAATGACCCCTTCCTTCGTCATCGTATGAT
>JBEPZQ010000156.1:0-4720 GCA_041640755.1 Thermodesulfovibrio sp.
ATTTGCTATTGCCATTTTTTGATTATAAAGGGCTTTTAGATGATTTACCTTTGTTGTCGCATAAGCAACCGCAGCATCTGCCAAATCCTTTGTCTCTCCAATTCCCATATCAATGTTAGCCTGAGCTGTTACAAGCCATTTTTTCGCATTTTTGAAGGCATCTTCTAAATCCTTTGCGCTTTTTGAAGCTTCCTGATATTCATAATAGGCTTTCATAATCTGCACAGGAATTCCTTGCTCGGCAAGTTTTTTCTTTTCCAGAATCTTCTCATACTCGATTTCTGCTTCCCTTATTTTACCCTTTGTTATTCCAAAATCCAGATTAAGTTTCATGCCCACAACAGCTGCCAGATATGAGCTATTTAAGGGATCTGAAATATACGGATTATGGATTTTGTCCCTGTTAGTTGCACTTGATAAATTTCCCTTAAGCAGCGCGAAAATTTGAGGATAAAGATTGCTTTTCTCCACATCAACCAATGCTTTCCTTGCCTTAAGACCTTCTTTTATTTGTATCATTTCTGGTCTTAACTCAAATGCACTATTTATTAAATCATTCAAACTTTTGCCAAAGTCTTCATACTGCAAGCTCTCTGTAATAATTGAAATATCCTGATTTTTTGGAATTCCAGTCATGAATTTTATTGCCTCAATAATTATTGCCTCGTTTTTGTCAATTTCATTAAGATTTCTATTTACCTCACCCAGATAAGTCCTTAATTTATAAAGAGTGAGCTCATCTGCAGAAGGAATTTCTTTCTTTAAATCCTCTTCTGTTCTTTTAATTGCTCGCTTAAGTTCTGTTTTTATCTCATTAGCAAGGGTTCTCAGGTCACGAACAAGAGCCAAGCTCCAGTATAATTCCTTTGTTTTTAATATAAGCTCAGAACGTTTTTTTTCAAGCTCAGCCTCTGAAACCTTAATGCCTCCCTCTGCAGCAGTCTTGTATCCTGAAATCTTTCCAAAAGTATAAATAGGCTGAAGCACCTGCATTGTAATCATTCCAAATACACCGTTAATTGTTGTAGATTTAACATCTGTTTTTATCACTGGAGAGATAGACTTCTTTTCAGCCTTTGGTGATGGACCTCCTACTGCAAGCAACTCAATCTGAGGAAAAACAGCACCTTCAGCCTGCTGAAGTTTTGCTTTGTAAATCTCAACATCTTTTTTATATTCTCCAAGCTCAGGATGAAATTTCTTTACCCTTTCTATGCAACCTTTAAGATCAAGAACAACTTTATCCTCTGCATAACCAACTGCTGAAAATAAAAAAATCAAAAAAACAATTAAAATTTTAAATCTTACCGAACACATACTTTGACAAAACCTCCTCTATATCTACTGTTGATTCTGTTTCCCTTATTTTACCACCCTGAGCAATATACTGCTCAGAGCCCCCAGGAATTATCTGGATATATTTTTCTCCTATCAATCCTTTTGTTCTTACAGATGCGATGGAATCATCGGGAAGCTTTATTGTAGCTCTAATCTTCATTTCAACCACTGCATGATATTTATCGTTTAGCGTTATTCTATCAACAGAACCAACAGGTACTCCAGCTATTTCAACAACTGAACCCTTTTTAATTCCACCAATTTTATCAAACTCAGCGTATACAATATAGTGACCAGAGGAAAACATTTCTATCTTACCGAGCTTAAATGAAAGATATCCGAGAGCAAAAATACCAATTAAAACAAAAATTCCGACCGCTATCTCAAGATTTTCCCTTTTCATTAATCTCCTCCATTCCCATTATAAAATTTTTTACAATAATATTTTCACTTTTTTGAATATCCTCAGGAGTTCCGACTTCAATAATCCTTCCATCATGCAACATTGCAACCCTATCAGAGATTTCAAATATCTCAGGAATTTCATGGCTTATTATAAGCCCCGTAAATCCATACATCTTTTGAGTGTCTCTAATAAGTCTGTGAATTGAACGAACAAGGATTGGATCAAGTCCTGTAGTTGGTTCATCAAAAAGCACAAACTTTGGATTAGAGATAAGTGCTCTTGCAAGGGCAACTCTTTTTCTCATTCCTCCACTTAGTTCTGCAGGATATTTATACTCCATCCCTTCAAGCCCAACATCTGAAAGCGCCTTTAAAACCTTTTCATGAATTTCCTTCTTGCTTAATTTTGTCTTTTCAACAAGAGGAAAGGCTACATTGTCATACACTGTCAAAGAATCAAACAGTGCTCCACCTTGAAAAACAACTCCTATTTCACTTCTAATTTTATCAAGCCTGCTACCCTTTAAGTTTGTTATATCCTCTCCTTTTATGAATATGCTTCCTCTATCAGGCTTTAGAAGTCCAACAATGTGCTTTAAAAGAACCGATTTTCCGCCTCCGCTTCTTCCTATAATAGCCATTATTTCTCCTTCAAGGATTTTCAGATTTACACCCTTTAAGACTTGCTGTTTTCCGAAAGCCTTGTAAAGTTCTTTTATCTCTATCATAGCAAAAATGCTCCGAGCATATAATCCCATACAAGAATTACTACAGATGACAGAACAACCGCATTGGTAGTGGCTCTACTTACTCCTCTTGCTCCATAAGTTGCATGATATCCCATGAAAGTGCAAATCCAAGTGACAAGAACCCCAAAGCTTAAGGACTTGTAAAGTCCGACTCTTATATCCTCCATGTCAACATAAAGCTCCATCTGAGAAAAATATGTCCCTTCACTAAGTCCGAGAACATGAACAGAAATCAGATATCCACCATAAATTCCAATTAGGTCGAAAATAGCTGTTAAAAGGGGGAAAGCTACGATACCTGCGAGTATGTTTGGCACAACAATATATTTTATTGGATTGACAGCCATAACAGTTAAAGCATCTATCTGCTCGGTAATTCTCATAATTCCTATTTCAGCAGTAACGGCAGAGCCTGCTCTTCCAGTAACCATCAGCGCACAAAGAACCGGTCCGAGCTCTCTGATAAGAGACAAAGCAACTACAGGTCCGAGCAAAGCCTCAGCTCCGAATTTATTTAAGGCATAAAATCCCTGCAAAGCTAAAACCATTCCACTGAACGCACCTGTGAAAATTACTACAATTAAAGATTTATTGCCAAAAAATCTTACTTGCCTCAAAAAATTGCGAAACTTAAAGGGAGGAGTAAAAATGTGATAAATAATTTGCAGAAGAAAAATAAAAATTCTTCCAAGAAAACTAAGAAGCCCTAAAAAATATTTTCCAATTAATTGTAAAAGTTGCATTAAATTTTAAAATTACATGATATTTTAAACTTTTGTCAATTCAAGTTAAGTAACCCAAAAATAGCGATAGAAATCCAATAATTGGCATAACCATTTGAAAATTAAGTATTTTTTGCTGTCATTACGAGCATCCGAAGGATGCGAAGCAATCTCTACTTTGTTTTTCAATAAAGCCTTATTAGAGACTGCTTCGCCCCAGATTGCCACACTATCGCTCGCAACAGGGGGGCTCGCAGTGACGAGTGTCTATCTCTATTTTTCGGAAGTAACGAAAAATAGCGACAGAAATCCAATAGTTGGTATAATCATTTGAAAATTGAGTATTTTTTGCTGTCATTACAAGCATCCAAATGGTGCATAGAACATTTCTCTCCATCATTGAGAGCGAAGCAAGGCAATCTCGCCTTTCTTTCTATCGTTCTACAAAGAGATATCCATACAGTGCTTTGCACTGCCCACAAACACTAAAAATAATCGGTAGGTTCGCAAGTACGAAAAAGAAAACCTCTTCGCAATTAAATTTAAAAATCACACTATTTGATTAATAGTAAACACAAAAAGGAATTATAGTCTTAACTCCATGATAATAGCATCTTCCTCAGGTATCAGATAGTAATTTTTACGAAGTCCCTTTTTCTGAAAACCCATCTTTTCATAAAGTTTTATTGCAGGAATATTTGAAGCTCTTACTTCAAGAAAGCATGATCTTGCCTTGTGTTTTATCTCATCCAAAATATTTTTAATAAGCTCTTTTGCTAATCCTTTTCTTCTTTGCTCAGGTTTTATTGCTATTGAAAGTATTTCTGCTTCATCTGAAATCATTCTGTATACAACATATCCTACTATTTCTCCTTCAACTTCTACTACCTTTACTCTGGAGTTAGGATTTGATAATTCTTCTGCAAAAGATTTCATTGACCAAGGGGAGGAAAAACTCTGTATGGCTATGTGATGAATTGATGGCAAATCTCTCGCTTCAGCAAGCCTGATATTCATCCAAATTTTATTTCTGCCTCAGATTTTCTGAGATATAAAGGTTCTAAATGATGTGCATGAACAAATTCGCCTCTCTTTGCTTTTTCTTCACCTACAATTGCTACAAGAGCAGGATTAGGAATTCCATGTAAATTTTCAGCAAATATGGCATTGTTTCCTAATTTTTCCATCAATCTATCTTTGTAGATATTTACACCTTCGCCAAGAAAAATTGTTTTCTCTTCAATCCAATCTACGAGTGAGTCAATACTGACAATTGAGTCCTCTCTTATCCGTATTAATTTATCCTCTTGCCATTTGAAAAGTGCTGCGTAAAGCTCCTTTTTTCTTGCATCAAGGATCGGGCATATCTGATGATTAGCGAAAGGTAATCCTCTTGCAATTATCTCAAGCGTGGATACTGCAATTACAGGCTTTCTTGTTGCAAAGGAAAGCCCTTTGACAGTGCTTACAGCAACTCTTAATCCTGTAAAAGAACCAGGTCCCACT
>JBEPZQ010000157.1:0-4649 GCA_041640755.1 Thermodesulfovibrio sp.
TAAAATTTTTTTATTCAAAAGTTGATGAAGTGGGGCTTCGGGTGCTATTGCACCCTCGCAATGACGAAAAGGGTGGTCATTGCGAGCCTGCCCGTTTATTTTTTTGTCATTGCGAGCCTGCCGACAGGCAGGCGTGGCAATCCCATCTTTTTCCTTCTCACTTCTCATTTTTTACGTCTTACGAATGTTTAGAGATTGCTTCGGGACTTCGTCCCTCGCAATGACGGGAGAAGGGTCATTGCGAGGCATCCGTCAGGATGCCGAAGCAATCTCTTCTTAGAATAAGTTCTGTCGCTCTGTAGCACTGTCGCACTATGGCACTATGACGACGAGATTGCTTCGTCGCTGACGCTCATCGCAATGATGAGGAAAAGGGTCATCGCTGTGACGAGTTTATATCTCTCTTTTTGCGTTTTCCTTGAATAATTTTCAAGCACTGATTTATCATACAAGTATGGTCAAGATTTTAGAGAAAATATTCGGAACAAAAAATGAAAGAGAGCTGAAACGATATTTTAAGATTGTTGAGCAAATTAATGCCCTTGAACCCAAAATATCCTCCCTTTCAAACGAAGAATTAAGAAAAAAGACAGACGAATTCAAGGAAAGACTTTCCAAAGGACAAACCCTTGATGACCTTCTCATTGAAGCCTTTGCGGTTGTAAGGGAAACAGCAAAGCGGACACTTGGCATGAGGCATTTTGATGTTCAGCTTGTGGGTGGTATGGTGCTTCATGAGGGCAAGATTGCAGAGATGAAAACCGGTGAGGGAAAAACACTTGTTGCAACTCTTGCAGCATATCTAAATGCTTTGGAAGGTAAAGGAGTTCATGTTGTTACAGTTAACGACTATCTGGCAAGAAGAGATGCCCAGTGGATGGGAGAAATATACAATTTTCTTGGATTAAGAATTGGTGTAATTCAGCATGAAATGTCATTCGTGTTTGACCCAAACTTCAGACAGCAGGATAAAAGATTTGATAAACTTCGTCAATGCACAAAAAAAGAGGCTTATCTTGCGGATATAACATATGGAACAAACACAGAATTTGGCTTTGATTATCTCAGAGATAACATGGCATACAGCTTAAATGATTTAGCTCAACGGGAGCTTAATTACGCAATTGTTGATGAAGTTGACAGCATTCTCATAGATGAAGCAAGAACACCCCTTATCATTTCTGGACCCTCTGAAGAATCCACTGATATATATTACGCAGTGAACAAAATTGTGAAATATCTTAAGCCCGATGAGGATTTTAAGCTTGATGAGAAGCTTAAAACAGTGGTTCTAACAGAACAGGGTTCCCAGAAGGCTGAAAAGCTTTTAGGAATTGATAATCTGTATGAGCCTTCAAATATAGAAATTGTCCATCATATTAATCAAGCACTCAGAGCTCATTATTTTTTCAAGCGAGATGTTGATTATGTGATTAAAGATGGTAAAATTGTTATCGTTGATGAGTTTACAGGAAGACTTCTTCCGGGAAGACGTTGGTCAGACGGGCTTCATCAGGCTGTGGAGGCAAAGGAAGGATTAAAAATTGAGGCAGAAAATCAAACACTTGCAACCATAACCTTACAGAATTTCTTTAGAATGTATAAGAAACTCTCTGGAATGACAGGAACAGCAGACACTGAAGCAGCTGAATTTGCCGAGATATACAACCTTGAAGTAATTGTTATTCCTACAAACAAGCCGATGATAAGAGAGGATTATCCTGATGTTATTTACAAAACTGAAAAGGCAAAATTTGATGCAGTAATAAATGAAATAGAAGAATGTTACAAAATAGGAAGACCTGTCTTAGTAGGCACAACATCCATTGAAAAGTCTGAACTTTTAAGTAAAATGTTAAAGAGAAAAGGCATTCCCCATCATGTGCTTAATGCCAAATACCACGACAAAGAAGCAGAGATTATTGCTCAGGCAGGAAGAATAGGCTCTGTCACAATAGCTACAAATATGGCTGGAAGAGGAGTTGATATAATTCTTGGCGGAAATTCCGAATTCCTTGCAAGGCAAATGCTCGCCGGAAAAGAATACACTGACGAAGACTACAAACAGGCATTTGAAAAGGCAAAGGAAATATGTGCCAAAGAACACGAACAGGTTATGGCACTTGGTGGACTTCATATTATAGGCACAGAAAGGCATGAGTCCCGCAGAATTGACAATCAGCTAAGGGGTAGGGCAGGAAGGCAAGGAGACCCGGGCTCATCAAGATTTTATGTTTCCCTTGAAGATGAGCTTATCAAGCTCTTTGGTGGTGAAAGGCTTCAAAAGGTAATGCAGTTTTTAAGAATTGATGATAACTCGCCAATTGAAAACAAAATGGTTTCAAAGGCTATTGAAAATGCCCAGAAAAGAGTTGAAGCCCATAATTTTGAGATAAGAAAATATCTCCTCAAATATGACGATGTGATGAACATCCAGAGAAAGACAATTTATTCATTTCGCAGAGAAGTTCTTGAAAGCGAATCCCTAAAGGAAAGAGTTTTTGAATTTCTGGAAACAGAAGTTGAAGAGCTTGTTGAATTTTATTTATCCCAAGAAGAAGATGGCATTAACAAACTCGCAGAACAAATAAAAGCAAGATTTGACATAGAGATTGACCTGCAAGGCAAGGCAAAGGATGAAATTAGAGAACATCTTCTTGAAAAGCTAATGGAAGCTTATGAAAACAAGGAGCAGAAGATTGGAAGCTCCTTAATGCGGGATATTGAAAAGATGGTTTTCCTTCATGTAATTGATACTAAATGGAAAGACCATCTTTTAGGGATAGACCATATAAAAGAGGGAATAGGGCTTAGAGGTTATGCTCAGAAAGACCCGCTTGTTGAGTATAAGAAGGAAGCCTTTGAGCTTTTTGAGGATATGTCCCGAAGCATTGTTTCAGACATACTAACAAGATTGTTTAAAATTCAAGTCAGGGATGAAAGCCAAGTAAAAGTTGCAAGAAAACAGCCAATTGGAAGAAGAGATGGCGATTCAGCCCAGCCTATTAAAAAGCCAACTAAGATTGGCAGAAATGATCCTTGTCCCTGCGGAAGTGGAAAAAAATACAAAAAATGCTGCGGTAAAAATCTCTAATAGGGCTATTTTTCTTTTGAAATTTATCCAATACCTAAATTAGACAATTCTAACGAATTGTTGCGAATGGTTTTAAGCTTCTACTTGCGACAGCTTTGTCTCCTTTCTTTTATTGAGAGGATGCAAAACTTCTTTTCCTGTTATTGCAATGGTGCGATACCAGCCGAATTTTATACCCAAGTAGAATAGATTGCCACGCCTGCCTGACAGCAGGCTTGCAATGACGGAAATAAATAATCGGTGAGGCTTGCAATAACCACGCTTGTTTTTATTGCGAGGTATTCTCTCACCTTGTCATTGTAAGGTATCCCACTCATAGTCATTGTGGGGAGCTTTAGCGAAGAATCAGTCTTGCCTTTGTATATTCCTCAATATAGTTCACTTTGGATTGCTCGCAAGCCTCCTGATGACAGGAAGGAAAGTAACTGCTTCGCTTCCTTCGGAGACTCTTAGTGACTATTTACTGTTTTTTGCCACTCTTTTGCTTGCAACAGTGGACGCATTGACTAATTTCTATAGCTATTATGGCTGTTTTAAGGACTTGACAAAAATAGAGATAGACACTCGTCACTGCGAGCCCCCTGTTGCGAGCGATAGCGTGGCAATCTGGGGCGAAGCAGTCTCTAATAAGGCTTTATTGAAAAACAAAGTAGAAATTGCTTCGCATCCTTCGGATGCTCGCAATGACAGGAAAAAATACTTAATTTTCAAATGGTTATACCAATTATTGGATTTCTATCTCTATTTTTGGGACTTGACAAAAATATGTAATTTCATGATTTAATATCTTAACCCACGAAGGGTTAAATAGGTCATGAAGGCCGTGGAAGGGCAGTAAGCCTTTACCACGGCTTTTTTTATGAATTGGACTCATGAAGGGTCTACCTCTCACGAAGGGAGTTAAAAAGAAAAAACTCAAATGGAGGGGTAGTTATGATTTATCTAATTATTTTCATTTGCAGTATTATGCTTATGTTTTCAAATTTTTCCTATGCAGAACAAAAGGAAGAGGCAAAGCTTGAGGAAATTGTGGTAACAGGGGAGAAAATTATTGCTCCTACAAGAGAGACAGCTGAGACAGTTTATACTGGAGTAGAGGTAACAAGAGAGGGAATTAAGCTTGGGGGAGTTGGTGCTTCAAGTAATGTTTGGAATGCTATAAGTATTCTTCCAGGAATAATGTTTGAAAGTCCTGATCCAGCTAACATGGCTTCTACTCAGATGGGAGTTAGAGTTCGTGGAGTTAGTGGTTCATTAGGAAGCATGTCTGTTGAAGGAATACCGATTTATGGTGGAAATCCAATTGGTCCAAGAACATATATTGTTGATTTAGAAAATTTTGAAAGTATTGCTGTTTACAAAGGTGCTGTTCCTGCTGATTTAGGACCTGGTGCTGGAACAAGAGGAGGCACAATTCAATTAAGACCATTATGGGCAAGGGATAATTTTAGTGTCACATTTAAACAAGCTATAGGTAGTTTTGATTACACAAAAACATTTATCAGATTGGATTCAGGAAAAATTGGAGGAATTGGAACTAAATTTTCACTCTCAT
>JBEPZQ010000158.1:0-4627 GCA_041640755.1 Thermodesulfovibrio sp.
AGAGAGGCACATATAAAAATTCTCTATTCATGGAAAGATTATGCAACAAGGGAAGGCAAAAGAGTTTATGTAGCTTCCGATGGTAAGCAGTGGAATATAAGCCTCCAGAATACCTGTATGAAATGCCATTCTAATAAAGAAAAGTTCTGCGATGAATGCCACAACTATGTGAATGTTAAACCCTATTGCTGGGATTGTCATATTGAGCCTAAGGTGGGAGGATTAAAATGATTAACAGAAGAGAATTTCTAAAAATAGCAGCCTTTGCATCATTTATTGGCTTAGGAGCTGTAAGTATCAATGCATTTGAAAAAAAACCTGGCAAAGAGGTTTTAAAGGACATCAATGCTCTAAAGGGTAAAAGATGGGCAATGGCAATTGATACAAGAAAATTCAAAACACAGCAAGACTTTGATAAAGTCATTAAAGCATGTCACAAAGCCCATAATGTCCCAGAAATTGTAGACCCACTTCATGAGATAAAATGGATATGGACAGAGGATTATGAACACTCCTTCCCCGGTACAGCAGAGCATTATATTTCAGAGGAAGTAAAGGAAAGGAAGTTTTTACTCCTTTGCAACCACTGTGACAATGCACCATGTGTAAGAGTATGTCCTGTTAAAGCAACCTTCAAAAGAGCTGATGGCATAACAATGCAGGATATGCATCGCTGTATAGGTTGTAAGTTCTGCATGGCAGGTTGTCCTTATGGAGCAAGAAATTACAACTTCCTTCCACCAAGAGATTACTTAAAAGAGGTTAACCCAGAGTATCCAACAAGAACCCTTGGAGTTGTTGAGAAATGCACATTCTGCAATCAGAGGATTGACAAGGGACTTCTTCCATACTGTGTTGAGGCATCTGAAGGAAAGATAATCTTTGGAGATTTGGCAGACCCTAATTCAGAAATAAGAAAGGTTCTTTCTGAAAACATGGTTATCAGAAGAAGACCAGAACTTGGCACACAACCTATGGTTTTCTACATAATTTAGGGGAGGTAAAACATGCTTGATTTAGCGTTAAAAGGTAGACCAAGATACTGGATATGGCTATCATTTTTAGCCACAATGATTCTTATAGGATTTATATGCTGGATAAGGGAACACCATATAGGAGCTGCCTTTACAACAGGACTGAGCAGAGATGTTACTTGGGGATTTCATGTTGGTCAGTTAACATTCTTTGTTGGTGTTGCCGCTTCAGCAGTTCTGGTAGTACTTCCATATTATTTCCATAACTATAAAATCTTTGGAAGAATGGCTATAATGGGTGAGTTTCTTGCTGTTGGATGCGTTCTGATAGCAATGCTCTCAGTCTTTGTCATCATGGGACAACCATCTCGTGTTTGGAATGTTATTCTTCATCCAACACCTCATTCAATCATATTTTGGGATATGGTGGTTCTTATAACTTATCTTTCTCTTAATCTTCTCTGTGGTTGGACAATTCTTCATGCAGAGAAAAAACAGGCACCACCACCAAAATGGATTAAACCATTTATTTACTGGGCGATTTTATGGGCTCCCTCAATCCATACAGTTACTGCTTTCTTGTATGCAGGTCTTCCAGGAAGACCCCACTGGATGACAGCTCTTCAGGCTGCACACTTTTTAGCAACCGCATTTGCTGCAGGTCCTTGTCTTCTTATTATTCTCAGCATGATAATCAAAAAAATATCTAAGTTTGACCCAGGACAGCAGGCAATTAATAAACTTGCAGAAATTGCCACCTATGCGTTGATCATTCACCTATTCTTCATTGGACTTGAATTCTTTACAGCTTTCTACAGCCAGATACCAGACCACATGGTTCCATTAAAATACCTCTATTTTGGATATGAGGGACACAATGGACTGGTAACTTGGATGGCTATATCAACACTTTTAGCCTTTACAGGGCTTTTGATTTTCATATTCCCACCCCTTAGAAAATGGAATGTCACAAAACTCATAGGTGCTATATGCATATTCGTATCAATTTGGATGGATAAGGGATTTGCCTTTGTAGTGAGTGGTTTTGTTCCAAATCCATTTGACAGAATAACCGAGGCATGGATTGCTTTGAACGAATTTCTCGTTGCAGCAGGAGTTTGGTCAGTAGGAGCTTTCGTTATAACAGTACTATACAAAATAGCTATTACTGTAAAGGAAAAGGTAGTATTTGACAAGTACGGAGAGAAGCAGGTTGTAGATTAATCTAAACTTAGAAGACCAAGCGGGGCTAAAAAGCCCCGCTTTTTTTTATTCAACAAAACTAAAGAGTGTTCTTCTTTCCCTCAAAGAGGCTTTTATAAAATCTCTGAATAATGGATGAGGCTTAAAGGGTTTTGATTTAAATTCAGGATGGAACTGGCAACCTAAAAACCAAGGATGCTCCTTCAACTCAATAATTTCAACAAGCTGTGCATCTGGAGAAGTACCGCTAAAGACAACTCCCTTTTCTTCAAGGATTGGAATATATTTATTATTAAACTCATATCTGTGTCTGTGTCTTTCTGATATTTCTCTGACTTTATATGCTTCATAGGCTCTTGTGCCTTCCTTTATAATGCATGGATAAGCTCCAAGTCTCATTGTACCACCTTTTTGTGATTCTGCTGAACGAATTTCATATTGTCCAGTTCTGGGATTAAACCATCTCTCCATCAGATAAATAACAGGATTTTCTGTAGCAGGGTCAAACTCTGTTGAATTGGCATTAAGTTTTGCAAGATTTCTGCTAAGCTCTATCACAGCACATTGCATTCCAAGACAGATGCCAAAAAAGGGAATTTTATTTTCCCTCGCATATCTTATTGCCTCAATTTTACCCTCTATACCTCGTGAACCAAATCCGCCCGGAACTAAAATTCCATGGGCGTGCTCCAAATACTCCTTTGCTCCATTTTTTTCTATATCCTCTGAATTAACCCAAAGAATATTGACTTTAGTATTATTTGCAATTCCTCCATGAATTAAAGCCTCTGTAAGACTCTTGTAAGAATCCTTTAATCCTACATATTTTCCAACTACTGCTATATTAACCTCATCCTTTGGATTTTTGATTCTATCAACTACTTCTTCCCATTGAGATAAGTCACCAATTCTGTGAGGAAGGGATAATTTCTTTTCAATTAAAAGGTCAAGTCCCTCATTTTTAAAATTAAGAGGAACTTCGTATACTGTTTCAACATCGTGGGCTGAAATCACAGCATCTAAATCAACATTGCAGTGGAGGGCTATTTTTTTCTTTAAAGCCGATGGAATGGGTCTGTCAGCTCTACAAAGCAAAATGTCTGGCTGAATTCCAATAGCCCTTAAACTGTTGACACTATGCTGGGTTGGCTTTGTTTTTAGCTCTCCTGCGCTCTTTATATAGGGAACAAGGGTAAGATGAATATATAGCACATTTTCCCTTCCTACATCGTATCTAATCTGCCTTATTGCCTCAAGAAATGGTAGTCCTTCAATATCACCAACAGTTCCTCCAACTTCAACAATAACTATATCGTAATCATTATCTCCTGCTGCGGACTTAATTGCTGACTTGATTTCATCTGTAACATGGGGAATAACCTGAACAGTATGACCTAAATAATCACCTCTTCTTTCCTTTGAAATTACATTGAAGTAAATTTTTCCTGATGTGTAATTATTGACATGGGAAGTTGTAAGATGGGTAAATCTCTCATAGTGTCCAAGGTCTAAATCTGTCTCACATCCATCATCAGTGACATAAACTTCTCCATGTTCAAAGGGACTGAGAGTTCCCGGGTCAACATTGATATATGGGTCAAGCTTTTGAATAGTCACTTTAAATCCCTTTGCCTCAAGAAGTGCACCAATTGCTGATGCTGCAATTCCTTTTCCTAAAGCCGAAACTACTCCGCCAGTTATAAAGATATACTTAGGCATTTTTCTGCTACCTCCAAATCTTCAGGTGTATCTATTCCAATTGAATCATATTGCGTAATTGCTATTTTAATTTTAATTCCATTCTCAAGAGCCCTTAATTGCTCAAGTTTTTCAATTTTTTCAAGGGTAGATGGGGCAAGACTGACAAATTTTTTGAGAATGTTCAATCTATAGCCATAAATCCCAATGTGTTTATACATAAAATTATAGCAGGATGAGCATTTTTCAGCTCTGACTCTGTCATAGGGAATTGGCGAGCGTGAAAAATAAAGGGCATATCCATTTTTATCAAATACAGCCTTTACTACATTGGGATTATTAAATTCTTCAATATTATCAATAAGTCTTACAAGGGTTCCGATAAATTCCTTGCCAGATTTCATTAGTTCAACGAGTTGGTCAATCATTTCTGGTTTTATAAGAGGTTCATCTCCTTGAAGATTAATTATTATAGAGTCCTCTTTCAAATTGTATCCATCTTTAATTAATTTTTCAACTGCCTCAGCAATTCTGTCTGTGCCTGAGGGATGATGGGCAGAGGTCATAATTGCTTTGCCGCCAAAGGACTCCACGGTCTCATAAATTCTTATATCATCTGTTGCAACAAATACCTCATCAAGTAGATTAGCACTTTTCGCTCTTTCATAGATATGCTGGATAATTGGCTTATTTCTGAGGTGAACAAGGGGTTTGCCGGGAAATCTTGTTGATGCATATCTTGCAGGAATTAT
>JBEPZQ010000159.1:0-4573 GCA_041640755.1 Thermodesulfovibrio sp.
AAAAATGGACTTGATATCTTAAGAAAATGCATTGTTGATGATATAAATGCCCTCATTAATACAGTCTTCATGAAACACAGGGATGGGAAAATTTTATATGTAACAATCTCTGCAAATACAACAATGGCTCATATTTTTTGGGGAATTAATCCAAAATATATAAGAGAAGAACCCTATACACCAGTTTTAAATCATTATCCTGTATGGAATGCGGCTCAGGCAAAACTTCTTATAGAACCAAATGCACCTGTTTACACAGTTTCATCTGTTGCAGGTTATGTTGGAGGAGACATAGTTGCAGGCTTGCTCGCAACAGGCATGCATGAGGCTGAGGAGATTTCACTTTTTATAGATATTGGAACAAATGGAGAAATAGTTATCGGTAACAAAGACTGGCTTGCAACTGCATCAACCTCTGCAGGTCCTTGTTTTGAAGGAAGTGGAATTAGCTGTGGAATGAGAGCCACTGAAGGAGCAATTGAAGAGTTTAAATATGACAAAAGCTCTGATGAATTTCAGATTAAAGTTATCGGAGGAGGAAAACCTAAAGGGATTTGCGGTTCAGGTATGATTGATATAATTTGTGAACTATTTCAAGCAGGTGTTATTGATAGTAAAGGAAGATTTGTAAGTGGTTCATCTTCTTTTCTTCGTTACATAGATGATGAAATTAGATTTTATATCAGTGAAGATTGCTACATATCTCAAGCAGACATTGACAACATTGTCAGAGCAAAGGCTGCAATTTATGCTGGAATTACTACTTTACTGAATGAAATAGGCATAAGTGAAAAAGACATTTCAAAGGTTTATGTGGCGGGAGGATTTGGAGAGTTTTTAAATGTAGAGAAGGCAATCAAAATAGGCATGCTTCCAAATCTGCCTGTGGAAAGATTTGCCTTTGTTGGAAATACATCTTTGGCTGGTTCAATTTTATGTCTTCTAAGTAAACCTTTAAGAGATAAGGCTGAGGAGATTGCTAATAAGATGACTTATATTGATTTATCTCGGTCAAAAACATTTATGGATGAGTATGTTTCAGCGTTGTTTATACCCCACACTGATTTAGGACGTTTTGCAAATTAATGGGATTCATTTTTAAAATACTTTTATGTGTTTTAATGTCATTGCAAGGGAGGCAAAATGAGAATTTTTAACACGCTTTCGGGGAAACTTGAGGATTTTAAGCCCATTAATGAAAAAAAAGTTGGAATTTATGCATGTGGAGTAACAGTTTATGACTTATGTCACATTGGACATGCAAGAAGCGCGGTTGTTTTTGATGTAATTGTAAGATATTTAAGATACAAAGGCTATGATGTAAAGTTTGTAAGAAATTTTACTGATATAGATGACAAGATTATTAAATGTGCCAATAAGGAAGGCATAAGCTGGAAGGATGTGGCTGAGAAGTATACAGCAGAATATTACAAAGATATGGACAGACTTGGCATAGCGAGGGCAGATGTAGAGCCAAGAGCCACTGAGCATATAAATGAAATGATAGAAATAGTTCAAAAGCTCATTGAAAAAGGCTATGCATACACAGTTGATGAGGATGAGGGAAAAAGCGTTTATTTTTCTGTAGAAAAATTCTCGGAGTATGGAAAACTTTCCCATAAAAAAATTGATGAACTTTTGCATGGTGCAAGGGTTGAGGTAAATGAGAGAAAAAGAAGCCCCCTTGATTTTGCTCTTTGGAAAGCATCTAAGCCGGGAGAGCCTTGGTGGGAATCTCCTTGGGGTAAAGGGCGACCCGGATGGCACATTGAATGCACTGCAATGTCTATAAAACATATTGGTGAGACCCTTGATATTCATGGTGGAGGTGCAGACCTTATATTTCCCCATCATGAAAACGAGATTGCCCAATCTGAGGCATATACTGGAAAACCCTTTGCAAAATACTGGGTTCATAATGGCTTTGTAACGATTAACAAAGAGAAAATGTCAAAATCTCTTGGAAATGTGCTTAACATTAGAGATTTGCTTGAACTTTACGATGCAGAAGCATTAAGGCTTTTCCTTCTTTCAAGTCATTATCGTAGCCCAATTGAGTTTGACCATGCCTATTTGAAGGAGGCAGAGGCAACTTTGGATAGATATTACAGTACAATCATGAGAATTGAAGAGTTTGAAAGGGGAGAAGTGCAGGGTAAAGGGAAAAATGTTGATGTTTCAAAAATAAAGGAAACAATTACTAAACTTCCTGAAGAATTTACATTGGCAATGGATGATGATTTTAATACCGCTAAAGCAATTGGTTTAATCTTTGAAGTTGTAAAGGAAATCAACAGATTCATTGATCAAAAGCCTTCTCAAGAAATTGCTGTTGATATTCTGAAGGAAGCAAAGGTTAAATTGAAAGAAGTTGGAGCTGTGCTTAATCTTTTTAATAGAGAGCCAATTGAGTGGTACAGAAGCCTTCTAAGTGTTAAAAAGATACCTATTACAGAGTCAGAGATTGAAGGATATATTCAGGAAAGAACTGAGGCAAGAAAAAATAAGAACTGGCAAAGGGCAGACCAAATCAGGGATGAGCTTCTCTCAAAGGGAATTATTCTTGAGGATAGACCGGCAAGAACTATATGGAAAGTAAAGATTTTATAGTTATTTACGGCGTCAATCCAATCTCAGAAGCATTGAAGCTTGGAAATAGTGGTTATTTAACGAAGTCTGGTAAAAACGAGATAATAAGGGAAATTTATATAGCAAAAAATAGAGCCTCAAAGCTTCAGCATATAATTGAAATTGCACAGCAGCAAGGCATTCCAGTGACAATTGTCAATGAAGAGTATATTGAAAAAAAAGTACAGGGTGTTCATCAAGGTATCATTGCCAAAGTACGGAAGAAAAAAACAGTAAGCATAGAGGAATCTCTAAGGGAAGCTCAGGCAAAGGGTGAGAAGCCTTTTTTTATAATTCTTGATTTAATAGAAGACCCGCAAAACTTTGGTGCAATATTAAGAGTTGCAGAGGCTGTAGGAGTGCACGGCGTAATTTATCAAGAAAAACGAGGTGTTGGACAAGTTCCTTCTGTATGGAAATCTTCTGCTGGTGCTATATGGCATGTAAACCTGATTGAAATAAACAACATCAAATACGCAATCCGTGAGCTCAAGGACAATGGTGTAAAAATTATCGGTGCTGAAGCATCAGCTGAGAAATCCATATGGCAAGCAGAGCTTTCATGTCCTTTAGCATTAATCTTTGGTTCAGAAGGAAAGGGAATAAGGCTTACAGTGAGAGAATTGTGTGATGAATTAATTTGTATTCCGATGCGGGGGAAAATCAATTCATTAAATGTTGCAACATCTGTTGGAATCGCAGCCTTAGAAACTTTAAGACAAAGGGAAGTTAGGCTTAAAACTCGTAACTGAAATAGAGCTTGAAACCTCTTTGTTCTGCAATTTTTATAACTTTGGAGTTAATTGTCTGGGCTGTAACCAAAATTTTGATAATTTTATCTCCAAAAATTTTCTTAAGTTGCTCAATTTTCCTTTCAAACTCAGAAATATGACTTCTTTTTAGCTGAGTTTTACATTCTCCCAAAACCCAGAATTCCTCTCCCTTTATCTCAACTTTTCCTACAATGTTAAGCTCAATCTCTTTTCCTCTTTCAATTGATACGAATGTTCTCTTAAATGGTTCAATAACCGTTGCATTAAAATCTCTTTTTAGTAATTGTGGAAGTCCCTTGTATGCTCTATCTTCAAGTAAGAATCCATGCAGATTTATCAAATTACCGACCTGCTCCCTTGTTTTTTTGTGTTCTTGAAAGAGTAAAGCTACTTTAGATTCAGTTTCCTTTTGAGCTTTAGCGAGTTCTTTCAAGCTTTTCTCAGTTTCCCTCTGAGCCTCAGCAAGTTCATTAAGCTTTCTTTCAGTCTCCCTTTGAGCCTCGGCAAGTTCTTGGACGACAGTTTCAAGCTTTGTAACCCTTTGTTCAGTAGTCTTTTGAGCTTCAACAAGCTGATTAATTTTTTCTTTGGTTTTCTTTTGAGCTTCGGCAAGTTCTTGAACAGTTTCTTTCAGTTCACGGAAGTCTTCTTTTGTAACTGTTTTTCCTAACTCATCTATAAGATCCAAAAGCGCATCTTTTAAATCTTCTGGAAGTTTTTCAAGTTTTCTGTATAAAGTTCCGCTAATCATAGTTTTATAATATCATTAGTTTGTATGGCAAATCAATTTTGGGAAGACTCCAAAAATGGCGATGAAAATCTAAAAATTACTAAAACCATTTGAAAAGTAGACATTTTTACTGTCATTGCGAGCAACCTGAGTGCTGCGAAACAATCTTGTCTTTCTATCTATGGAGAAAAAAGAGATTGCTTTGGGCACTTCGTGCCCTCGTAATGACGGGGAGAGAGAATACATAGCAATGACGGGGGAAGAGTACATAGCAATGCCGAGTAGAGAGGGTACATCGCAATGAAGAGAGAGAATACATAGCAATAACGAGTAGGGAGAACACATAGCAATGACGACGAGGGTGCTAATTGAAAACTTCTCCCAATTTTTTGTCACTTCAAGCGTCACCGACTTTTTTGTCATGTTATGTTAGATATATGGA
>JBEPZQ010000160.1:0-4548 GCA_041640755.1 Thermodesulfovibrio sp.
ATTACATCAGAAATCATTTGTTAGAGGAAGTCATACTTGTAGGAAATATTTTTGCAATCAAAGCTTTGATTATAGCTTTTATTTCATATACTTTTATACATTCCCTTAAAGTATCACTTAAATCAGCTTTTTCTCTCGCGCAGATTGGTGAATTCTCTTTTATACTGGCATTTACTGGAAAGACTGCTGGTCTTTTAGATGAAGATGCTTATCAAAGTTTTATTTCAGCTTCTGTTATAACTATGCTATTTACTCCGCTGATTATAAAATACTCTCCAAGTTTAATTGACCACTTAGTACAAAAAAAGCCTTTTAAATATTTTGAAAAGGCTGGAAAAATCAAAGAAACTGATGTTATTGTGAAGAAATCAAATCATGTGATTATTATAGGTTTTGGTCTAAATGGTAGAAATCTTGCGAAGGTTCTTAAAGAAACAAGGATTCCATACACGATTTTGGAATTAAATCCTGATACAGTAAGAAAGATGAAGAAAAAAGGAGAGCCGATATATTATGGAGACGGGACTAATCCTGAAATTTTGCATAAACTTGGTATAAAAAGAGCAAAAGTAATTGTAATAGCAATATCAGACCCTAATGCAACGAGAAAAATTGTTCAGCTTGCAAGGGCTGAGAATCCGAAAATACATATAATTGTCAGGACAAGGTTTATTGCGGAGATACAAGAGCTCAAAAAATTAGGTGCCAATGAAGTCATACCTGAAGAGTTTGAAACTTCTCTTGAAATTTTTGCTCGTGTGTTACATCATTTTGGAGTTCCGAGAAATAAAATTCTACAAATGATTGAATCCATTAGACAAGAGGGATACGAAATTTTAACTCAGTCAGAAATACCAAAAACAAGAGCGGGACTTGAATGCGTGCTCTTTGAGGGACTGGAGATGGATAGCTTTTATGTTGAAAAAGACTCATGGTTAGTTGGGCATACATTAAAGTCTCTTGATATAAGGCACAAAGCAAAGGTTACAGTAATAGCAATTCAGAGAGGAGAAGAAACGATACTAAATCCTCCAGCTGATTTTATCATAAAAGAGGGTGATATCATTATTTATGTTGGCAATAAAAAACAGTTAATTGAAGCGATTAATTTTTTCCATAGAAAATAAATGACTTTATCTTATAAAGCTGAAAAATATCTTATCTTCCTTCTCTGGTGAAATAACTTTATCTTTTCCATTTTCAACAAGTTTCAATGTCCATGCCATATTTTTTCCAAGAATTCGCATGATCTGCATTCCTTCTTCATCCTTGAGAACTTCTCCGGGATTCCTTCCAAAAATAACATTCCAATAATTGGAGGATGGAACAATCATTTCAGCATAATGCAAATAATGCAGGAGTTGGTCAAAGGTGCTCACCCCACCTGAACGCCTGTCAGCAACAACAGCTACACCTACTTTATGTCTGAATAAACTTCCATTTACTGATGATACAAGAAATGCTCTGTCTAAAAAACATTTAAAAGTTCCGGCAATACCTGAAAAATATACAGGAGAGCCTAAAATAACTCCATCGGCTTTTTTAATTTTTTGAATCCAACTGTTAACATCGTCATCAATAGCACATCTTTCATTTTTATTCTGAGCACATTTATAACAGGCAATGCAACCTCTGATATTTTTGCTTCCAGCTTGAATAATTTCTACCTTTATATTTTCCTTTTCTAATTCCTCAGCAACCATTTTTAAAGTATGGTAAGTATTACCATTTTTTCGTGGACTTCCGTTGAAGGCAACTACTTTTAACATAAAATTAACCTCCCATACATAAAAAACGGAGAGGGAGGGATTTGAACCCTCGGTGGAGCTTTTAGACCCCACACGCGATTTCCAGTCGCGCCCGTTCGGCCACTCCGGCACCTCTCCAGATTTTCTATTTTAGCACGGAATTATTTATATTTTCAAAATCTATTTTACGCCCAATGTCTGGGGTCCATAGCATCTCTTAAAGCTTCTCCCAAAAGATTAAAAGAAAGCACAGTAAGAAATATTGCAACACCGGGAAAAAAGCTCATCCACCACGCAACTGTAATATAATCTTTTCCAACGCTAAGTATTCCTCCCCAACTTGGCTCTGGAGGTTGAATACCAAGTCCAAGAAAGCTGAGCCCACTTTCAATTAAAATAGCTCCCCCAACTGAAAAAGTTGCAGCAACGATAACAGGATAAATAGCATTTGGGAGAATGTGTTGAAAAATTATTCTTCCAGAACTTGCACCCATTGCCCTTGCTGCAAGAACAAACTCCCTTTCTTTTATAGACAAAACTTCTGCTCTTACAAGCCTTGCAACATCCATCCAACCTGTTAGTCCTATTACAACCATAATAATATAAATGCTGGGTTCAAGAACTGCAACTACCGCAAGAATTAAAAACAATGTCGGAAATGCGAGCATTACATCAACTACTCTCATGATTAATGTATCAATAAATCCAGCATAATATCCAGCTATTGCTCCTAAAATAGTTCCTGTAAGTATAGCTATACCCATTGCAATAAAGCCAACTTTTAGAGACACTCGTGCACCGTATATTATCCTTGAAAATACATCTCTACCAAGCTCATCTGTGCCAAATATATGCTCCTTAGATGGTGGCTCAAGCACATGATAAACATCAATTTTGTATGGATCATAAGGTGAAATTATTGGAGCAAACAAGGCTATTATAAATATTAATAAAATAAAAGACAAACCACAAACAGCAGGCTTGTTTTTGAGTATTCTTTTAATTATTATTCTAAACATTCTTGTTTACTCTGATTCTTGGGTCAACTATAAAATATGCTATGTCAGCCAAAAGATTTCCAATCAATGTTAAGAATGCTCCAAACAAAAGAATTCCCATTATAGTTGGATAATCCCTTGCCATTGCAGATGAGTAAAACAACTGACCCATTCCGGGGATTGAAAATATACTTTAAAATATGACGCTACCACCAATAAGTCCCGGAATAGCTAATCCCAAAAGGGTTACTACTGGTAGCAATGCATTTCTTAAAGCATGTCTGATAATTATAACTCTTTCTGGAAGTCCCTTTGCCCTTGCTGTTCTGATATAATCTTGCTTTAGTGTTTCAAGCATGCTTGACCTTGTATAACGAGACATACCTGCCAGTCCAGAAAATGACATAATTGTAACGGGTAAAATCAAATGTTTAATCCAGTCTAATATTCTTTCATGCAAAGGCAAATTCTCTGCTCCTATGCTCTGAATTCCTGAAATGGGAAGCCATCCAAGATTTACTCCGAACACTATCATTGCAAGTAACGCAAGCCAAAAAGTTGGCACAGAAAATCCCGTAAACACAAAAACAGTAAGAGCTCTATCAATCAGACTTCCGGGTTTTAATGCAGAATAAACTCCTATAGGAATAGCAATGATAAAGATAAATAAAAGAGAAAGGAGATTTAAAGTGACAGTAATTGGTAGTCTTTCTTTAATCTTTTCATTTACGGATCTTCCATCAACAAAGCTTTTTCCAAGGTCTAAGGTAATTACCATTCTTAACCAATTTATATATCTTTCGTGTAATGGTTTATCTAAACCATAGAGTTTCTTTAAAGCCTCAGCTGCCTCTGGAGAAGCTTTTGGAGAAAATTCTTCTGAAAGAGTAGCTGGAGAACCGGGTGCAAGATTTATTACAACAAAGCATATAAGAGTTATTCCAAACAGGATTGGAATCATCAGCATAAATCTTTTCATCAAGTAGGAAAACATAGATTAAATTTTACAACAAAAAAGAAAACAAAGGAAATAGCTTGATTTTCTCAAAAAATAGCGATAGAAATCCAATAATTGGTATAAACGTTTGAAAATTGAGTATTTTTTGCTGTCATTGCGAGCAATCCTTTATTTTTTTCGTCATTGCGAGCATACGAAGGATGCGAAGCAATCTCTTCTTATTGAAAGAGAAAGGCAAGATTACTTCAGGCAATTCGTGCCCTCGCAATGACGGAGAGGGGAAAGTCATTGCGAGGCAGACCAAAGGTCTACCGAAGCAATCTCTTCTTAAAATAAGTTCTGTCGCTCTGTAGCACTGTCGCTCTATGGCACTATGACGACGAGATTGCTTCCTCCTCGCTTTGCTCGCAATGACTGAGAGGTGTTCACCATCCACCATTCACCACAGTCACCAATCACTAACCACCATCCACCAATCACCAATAACTAAATTGAGGCTCACAGTGAGTTTCTCTTTTGTCATCACGAGGCTTGCTAAGCAAGCCGAAGTGATCTATCTTTTTGTGACGAAGGATAGAAAGGCGAGATTGCTTCGCTTCGCTCGCAATGGCAGGGCGGGTGTTCACCAATCACCATCCACCAACCACGAATTAGAGACTGCTTCGCCCCATCGAGGGGCTCGCAGTGACGGTGTGGATAATTGCCACGCTATCGCTTGCAACAGGTGGGCTCGCAGTGACGCGTGTCTATCTCTATTTTTCGGAATAAGGTTGAAGTTTTATTGGGTTTAGAGTATATTTAAATAGTTTTAATTTTTTAAAGATGTGATGACATTTTTATAATG
>JBEPZQ010000161.1:0-4525 GCA_041640755.1 Thermodesulfovibrio sp.
GAGGAAGCAATCTTGCCTTTTCCTCTTCAAAGAGATTGCTTCGCATCCTTCGGATGCTCGCAATGACAGCAAAAAATACTTAATTTTCAAATGGTTATACCAATTATTGGATTTCTATCTCTATTTTTGGGTCACTGAAAATTGTTTTAATTTTTAACCTTCTTTGTTTTAAAATAAAAAACAAGCTCTTGGAAAATGGAGGTGAAATATGGGATATGTAAAAAGACTAAAATGCAGGGAATGTGGTAGAGAATATCCAGTTGAACCCATATATGTATGTGATTTTTGCTTTGGTCCTCTGGAAGCTGTTTATGATTATGCCAAAATAAAGAAAGCCTTATCAAGACGAATAATTGAAAAAAGACCAAAGACTTTATGGAGATACAAAGAGCTTCTTCCAATAGACGGTGAGCCACAGGTTGGTTTGAATTCTGGCTTTACTCCTTTGGTTAAAGCTGAAAGATTGGCAAAATATCTTGGAGTAAAAGAGCTTTACATTAAGGATGACACTGTAGCCCATCCGACTTTATCCTTTAAAGACAGGGTCGTTGCAGTTGCACTTACAAAGGCAAAGGAGTTTGGTTTTGATACTGTTGCATGTGCATCCACTGGAAATCTTGCCCATGCGGTTTCAGCTCATGGAGCTAAAGCAGGCTTTAACAGATTTATATTCATCCCAGCAACTCTTGAGCAGAGTAAAATTCTTGCCTCTATTGTTTATGAACCTAATCTGATAGCTGTAGATGGTAATTACGACGATGTAAACAGACTTTGTAGCGAAATTGCCAATAAATACAGATGGGCATTTGTAAATATCAATATCCGACCTTTCTATGCAGAAGGTTCAAAAACAATCGGGTTTGAAATAGTTGAGCAACTTGGATGGATTGCTCCAGACAGCATTGTTGTGCCATGTGCAAGTGGATCGTTGCTTACAAAGGTTTGGAAGGCTTTGCAGGAGTTCAAAAAAATTGGGATTCTTAAAGAAGTAGAAACAAAGATTTATGGCTCTCAAGCAACAGGATGTTCCCCGATTGCAACGGCATTTAAACAGGGTACAGATGTAATTAGACCTGTGAAGCCCAACACAGTGGCAAAGTCCCTTGCTATTGGAAACCCAGCTGACGGTTACTATGCCATACAGGCTGTGAGAGAGAGCGGAGGTGCAATTGAAGATGTTTCTGATGAGGAGATTATAGAGGCTATCAAGCTTCTTGCCAGAACCGAGGGAGTCTTTGCAGAAACTGCAGGTGGAGTAACTGTTGCGACTTACATTAAGCTTTTAAAAGAAGGTAAAATTGATAAAAAGGACTGCACAGTGCTTTGTATTACTGGTAATGGATTAAAAACAGCTGAGGTTTTGAATGAGAAGACAGCTCCTGTCTATCAAATAAAGCCAAATCTTGCCTCCTTTGAAGAGGCGTTAAAGGAAATTAGAGAAAAGGAGGGCAAATAACTATGGCAGTTAAGGTTTTAATACCTACACCACTTCAAAAAATTACAGAAGGCAAAGATATAATTGAAGCAGAGCCCGGAAAAATAATAGATATTATAAATGCTCTTGATAAAAAATATCCCGGACTTGCAGAAAGGCTCTGTCAAGATGGTAAGATAAGAAGGTTCATAAACATCTATTTAAATGAGGAAGATATAAGATTTCTTCAGGGAGAGGAAACTATAGCAAAAGATGGAGATGAATTATCCATTGTTCCTGCAATAGCAGGAGGCAGTCTCCAGAGGAGGTAATCATGTCTGAGCTTAAAAAATTAAGGGTTAGGCTCACCTTTCCACAGGAATTAATCAAAGAGCCTGTATTATTCAGGATGGCAAAAAAGTATGATGTTATGCCGAATATTAGAAGAGCGAGAGTTACAGATACTTTTGGCGAGATGGTGCTTGAGTTGGAAGGATTAGAGGAAAATCTTGAAAAAGGCATCAACTCTCTCCGCGAGCAGGGAGTTGTAGTTGAGCTAATAGAAGGAGATGTGATTGAATAGCCATGAACGCAAAATCGTCTTGGCAAGGAATAATTAGACAATATTTTGAATTTTTTCCTGTAACTGAAAAAACTCCAATCGTGACACTACTTGAAGGTAATACTCCCCTTGTAAGAGTAAACAATTTAACCAAAAATCTTGATATTGACTTGGAATTGTACTTAAAGTTTGATGGAGCTAATCCAACTGGCTCTTTTAAAGACAGGGGAATGACACTTGCTATTTCAAAGGCAGTAGAAGAAGGCTCTCGAGCTGTTATATGTGCATCTACAGGAAACACATCAGCCTCTGCATCTGCCTATGCAGCAAGGGCAGGAATTAAGGCAATTGTTCTTATTCCAGAGGGCAAAATAGCTACAGGAAAGCTCGTTCAGGCAATGATACATGGTGCAAAAGTAATACAGATTAAAGGAAACTTTGATCAGGCATTAAACATCGTCCGAGCATTAGTGAAAGAATATCCTATAACCCTTGTAAATTCAATAAACCCATACAGAATTGAAGGGCAAAAATCAGCTGCCTTTGAAGTATGTGACCAGCTTGGAAGCGCTCCAGAATATCATGCTCTTCCTGTTGGTAATGCTGGAAATATCTCTGCCTATTGGAGGGGATACAAGGAATATAAAGAGAAAGGCAAAATATCAACTCTTCCAAAGATGCTCGGATTTCAGGCAGCTGGCGCAGCACCTATTGTTTTAGGTCATCCTGTTGAAAAGCCAGAAACAGTTGCTACTGCAATAAGAATTGGAAATCCTGCAAGCTGGAAAACAGCTGTTGAGGCAAGGGATGAATCTGGCGGAGTAATTGATATGGTAACTGATGAGGAAATTCTGAATGCTTATAAGATGATAGCATCTTATGAAGGAATTTTCTGTGAGCCAGCCTCAGCTGCATCTGTTGCAGGAGTGATTAAGCTTTACAGACAAGGCTATTTTAAGAAGGGAAGCACAGTAGTGTGCACTTTAACAGGTAATGGACTGAAGGACCCTGACATTGTTTTTAAAGTTGCTGATTCTCCTCATGCATTGCCTGCTGATTTGGATGAAGTAAGAAAGTTCGTAGAAAAAATTTTATGAAATTTGCGGAGAAAACTTTATGAAATACATAGTGATTGTACCGGATGGAGCATCAGACTATCCTATTGAGGAGCTAAACGAAAAAACTCCGCTACAGGTGGCAAACACTCCCAATATGGACTTTCTTGCATCAAACGGAATTGCGGGTTCAGTAAGAAACATTCCTAAAGGATTTCATCCCGGCAGCGATGTGGCTAATCTGAGTATTTTAGGCTATGACCCAAGAGTTTATTATACAGGAAGAGCACCACTTGAAGCTGTAAGTATAGGGATTTCACTTTCACGGGAAGATATTGCTTATCGTTGTAATCTTGTTACCTTAAAATTTGATAAAAAGCAAACTTTTATGGATGATTACTCTTCTGGACACATTTCAACAGAGGAGGCAAAAATTCTCATAGAAGATATCCAGAACAAGCTTGGCAGTGACCAATTCAGATTTTATCCGGGAGTGAGTTATCGTCATATCTTGGTATGGAAAAAAGGCTCGGAGGATTTGGAATGCACACCTCCGCATGATATAACAGGAAGAGAAATCTCAAGATATCTTCCTATTGGAAGAGGCTCTGAGCAACTTAAAGAGCTTATTTACAAATCATGGGAGATACTAAAAGAGCATCCGATTAACAAAAAGAGAATTGATGAAGGCAAAAAGCCTGCAAACAGTATTTGGCTATGGGGACAGGGAAGGACTCCGAATTTGCCAACTTACAAGGAAAAATACAACATTACAGGAGCACTCATTTCAGCAGTTGACCTTACCAAAGGGCTTGGAATTCTATCAGGCTTTCATATAATTAATGTTCCGGGAGCAACAGGCTGGATTGACACGAATTATGAGGGAAAAGCAGAATATGCCCTTAATGCCCTTGAAAGGGTTGATTTTGTTTATATTCATATAGAAGCACCTGATGAGGCAGGACATCAAGGAGAATATAAGCTCAAAATAAAAGCTCTTGAAGATATTGACAAAATCGTAATTGGTAAAATTCTTAACGAAGCTCCCAAAAGATTTAAGGATTTTAAAATTTTGCTTCTTCCTGATCATCCCACACCAGTTAAAGTAAAAACACATACACCAGACCCGGTACCGTTTGTAATTTATGAGAATAACAAATCATCTGGTAAAAAGCGGGAATTTAATGAAGAAATACTAAAAGCTCCTGATTTGACTGTAGAGGAAGGCTTTAAACTCATGGATATTTTCCTCAAAGGCAATGTCTGAAATGTCTGATTTAATTGAAATTCTTCTTCACATTGATATTTATCTGGAAACTCTTTTTTCTCAGATAGGTGTTTGGATATATGTTGTGCTTTTTTTGATTGTTTTCTCAGAGACGGGTTTTGTTGTAACCCCATTTTTACCTGGTGACTCTCTTTTATTTGCTGTAGGAGCTCTTTCATCAAGAAAGCTTATATCCCCTTGGTTTTCTTTTATTGTTATTAGAGTTG
>JBEPZQ010000162.1:0-4493 GCA_041640755.1 Thermodesulfovibrio sp.
CGAGGCTTGCAAAGCAACTTTTTCCCGTCATAACGAGGCTTGCTTTAGCAAGCCGAAGTGATCTCTTTTTTGTGACGGGGGATAGAAAGACGAGATTGATTCGGGACTTCGTCCCTCGCAATGACGGAAAGGAAAGTCATCGCAATGACGAGGCGGATGGGTCATTGCGAGGCATCCGTCAGGATGCCGAAGCAATCTCTGAAATCTCCACGTTTTCGCTCACAACAGGGGACTCGTAGTTATGAATTGTTGGATTTCTAAGCTGTCGCTCTGTAGCACTGTCGCTCTATGGCACTATGACGACGAGTTTGCTTCGCTTCGCTCGGAGTCGCAATGACGGAGAGGTTTTCACCATGCACCATCCACCATTCACCATCCACCAATTAGAGACTGCTTCGCCTCCTTCGGAGGCTCGCAGTGACGAGTGTCTATCTCTATTTTCAGTTCGTTTAATTGCTTGCCTCGTTTTTAAGATTAATGTTAGATTTAAAAAGATATATTTTTAAAAATTGCAAACGAGGAGGTGTAGTAGATGCACACATTGAAAACTCTTGTTTTAATGGTGTTTCTTACAGTGTTTTTTATCTTTGTTGGCTCTGCGATAGGAGGTAAACAAGGTGCAACAATTGCTTTGATTATGGCACTTGCTATGAATTTCTTTGCCTACTTTTTCAGTCATAAAATTGTTCTTTCTATGTATGGAGCAAGAGAGGTAACAGAGGCTGAAGCTCCAGAGCTTTACAATATTGTAAGAAGACTTGCACAAAGGGCTGGGCTTCCAATGCCTAAGGTATACATCATTGAAAGCGAACAGCCAAACGCATTTGCAACAGGAAGGTCTCCAAAGCATGGTGTAGTTGCAGTTACAACAGGCATCATGAGGATTCTCTCAAGGGAAGAGCTTGAAGGTGTAATAGGCCACGAACTTGCACATATAAAGCACAGAGATATTCTCATAAGCACAATTGCAGCCACAATCGCTGGAGCAATCTCTTATCTTGCACAGATGGCAATGTGGGCTAATATTTTTGGCAGACACGATGACGAAGAAGGCGGACATCCGATTGTAGCTCTTTTAATGATGATAATCGCTCCTATTGTTGCCATGATTATTCAACTTGCCATAAGCAGAGCAAGAGAATATGCAGCAGATGAAGAAGGAGCTGAAATAGCAGGAAATCCGCTCTATCTTGCAAATGCCCTTAAAAAACTTCACTATGCATCCCAAGCAATACCAATGGATGCAAATCCGGGAACAGCTCATCTATTCATTGTAAATCCTCTTTCTGGCAAAACAATAATGAAACTTTTTAGCACCCATCCACCAATTGAAGAGAGAATTGCAAGACTTGAGTCAATGACAAGGAGGAGATAAATGACTAAAGTATTAATACTCATGGGAAGTGATAGTGACTATGATATTATGAAAAAGGCTGCTAAAGTTTTCAAGGATATGGGCATTCCTTTTGAGATTGATGTATGTTCTGCCCACAGAACACCAGATAGGGCAAAGAATTACGCTGAAGAGGCTGAAGGGAGAGGAATAGAGGTTATCATAGCTGGAGCTGGTATGGCAGCGCATCTTGCTGGATTTATTGCAGCCCATACTACTTTGCCTGTAATTGGAGTTCCAATCTCTTCAGGAGCATTAAATGGCTTTGATGCTTTACTTTCTACTGTTCAGATGCCTCCCGGTGTTCCTGTGGCAACAGTTGGAATAAATGGAGCTGAAAATGCAGCTTGGCTTGCATGTGAAATCCTTGCAACAAAATATTCTGAAATAAGAGAGAAGCTCAAATTAAAAAGACAAGAAATGTATAATAAAGTTTTGGAAAAGTCTGAAAAGATTAGAGGGCAACATGAAAACTATTAAAATTTATATTGAAGGAATGACTTGTCAGCATTGCGTAAAAAGAGTTACTCAGGCACTTGAAAAAGCAGGTGTTGAGGAGTCTGAAGTACAGATTGGAGAAGCTGTTATTACTTTTGATGAAAATAAAACAAATTTGCAGATAATATCTAAATCATTGGAGGATGCAGGCTATAAGTTAAAATCTTAAAAAAAATTAAGTCCTAAATTATTCTTTTTTAAGCTCATTGATAGAGGTCGCAATACCTTCAGCTTGCGATAGATTTTTCTCTATTCTGTCATCGCAAAACACTCTCATTATTATTACGATGGTGCGCCAAGATGCGAAACAACATTGCCCTGTTTATTCCTTGTAAGGAGAGAGAATCCCTGGCAATGACTGAAAAAGGAGGTCATTATGAGCCTTGCTGAACCCAAAAGATAGAGATAGAAATCCAATAATTGATATAACCATTTGAAAATTAAGTATTTTTTGCTGTCTTTACGAGCATCCGAAGGATGCGAAGCAATCTCTACTTTGTTTTTCAATAAAGCCTTATTAGAGACTGCTTCGCCCAAGATTGCCACGCTATCGCTCGCAACAGAGGGCTCGCAGTGACGAGCTTCTATCTTTATTTTTGGATTCACGATTTCTATGTATTTACTTCATCAAACTGATATAATAAAAAATAAAATTCAATAATATCATTGCTGAGACATCCTTAAAATGTCTCGTAATGTCAAGGAGGCAAAGTTATGGCAGAAATTTATGACCTTGTAATCATAGGTGGAGGACCTGCAGGACTTACTGCAGCTATATATGGAAGAAGAGCCAATCTCAGCACCCTTATTCTTAATAAATCTAAAACCGCTGGAGCAATTTCCTACGCAACATTAATAGAAAATTTTCCCGGATTTGAGAGAATCTCTGGCAAAGAATTGCTTGAAAGAATCCTCAACCAAGCACTATCATTGGGTGCTGAATACAAAGAGGAGCAAGTAGTTGGTGTTAATCTAAATACAGAGCCAAAGGAAGTTTTTACGATGCAATCTTCTTATAATGCTCGGGCATTAATTATTGCAACCGGCTCTATGGGAAGAAAGCCAACAATAAAGGGAGAAGGAGAACTGCTTGGTAGAGGTGTGAGTTACTGTGCAGTATGCGATGCTCCTTTTTTCAGAGGAAAAATAGTGGCTGCTTTAGGAGACAATGAAGAGGCTGCTAAAGAAGCAGTATATTTAACTCAGTTTGCTGAAAAGTGTTATCTTATCACATCTTCATCAAAAATTAAGGTTGATGAGCAGCATCCAATCTTCTCAAACACAAAAATAGAGATTATAGTTGAGCATTCTGTTAAAGAGATTCAGGGAAAAGATTTTGTTGAGGCTATTGTTTTAAAGGATAAAGCAGGAGAGGAAAAAACAATTCCTTTGCATGGAGTTTTTGTTTTCATGGCAGGTTCTAAGCCTATTACGGATTTTCTTGGTGAATCAATTCAACTTGATGAGCGGGGCTTTATAATTACTGATAACCTTATGCAGACAAACATTCAGGGAGTATTTGCAGCTGGTGATGTAGCATCTCCTATGGTGAGGCAGGTAGTTGTTGCATGTGCACAAGGAGCAATAGCAGCCCTCTCGGCGGAAAAATATATTCGCGGTGGGCAGAGAATAAAACCAGATTGGCAGAGGTAATACTATGAACGGAAACAATGGAAATTGGACTGGAGAAGGCTTTGAAAATATGCTTTTTGATTATCTTGACAATGGCTATCTGGAAAATATAATTACCTTTTTTGAACACGAACCAAATGAAATGCGTCTTATTCCAAAAATGCTTCAGGATGAAAGAATTCGTATAAGGGTTGGAGCCCTCGCAATAATTGAATCTCTTAAAGAGAAATATCCTGATAGGCTCAAAGATATAGTGCCTTTAATTCTGAATATATTGCTAAAGGCAAAGGAGAAGAATATCAGAGGAGATGCAGCCTATGCACTTGAAATAATTGCTGACCCCTCTACAAAAAAAGCGCTTGAAGAGGCTCTTTCACAAGAAGAAGACGAGCAGGTCAGAGAGTTTATTCAAGATGCAATCAATAAACTGTCATGACTTACGAATTAATTGATATTGCAGGTGATGTGGGGTTAAGAATCACAGGAGACAGCATTGAAGAACTATTCATAAATGCTGGCAAAGGTTTATATAGCTTGATTACAGAACCAAGCACAATTGAAGCAATTGAGACCAAAGCCATTGAAATAAAAGCAGACTCCATTGAGGAGCTTCTTGTAAGCTTTTTGAATGAAATTATCTTTTTGTTTGACGCTTATGGATTTCTTGGTAGAGAGATAGATGTCACTATCCATGATTTCACTTTGAAGGCAAAAATTGAAGGCGAATACTTTAATCCAGACAAACACGAGGGCAAGCTTCTTTTAAAAGCAGCAACTTATCACGACCTCAAGATAGAGAAAAAGGATGGCAAGTTTTCAGCCCGAGTAGTTTTTGATATTTAAGATGAGGTTATTTGAACTTAAATTTCGTGTCATCGTATGTTAGATATATGGACATTGCGAGAGATTTTATTTCTGAGGCTATACTTTCTTTTTATGAGATTGCTTCGCCTGCCTGTCGGCAGGCTCG
>JBEPZQ010000163.1:0-4438 GCA_041640755.1 Thermodesulfovibrio sp.
GAATATTGGGAGTAGGGGATAAGATTTTCAGAACTTACGAAAGTGCGAGAGAATTTTGTAGGCTAATCTAAAAATTATAACTCATTGATTTTAAAATTTTTTTATTCAAAAGTTGATGAAGTGGGGTGACGATGTTGCGGATTGTCACGCTATCGCTCGCAACAGAGGGCTCGCAGTGACGGCGTGGGTAATTGCCACAGTATCGCTTGCAACAAAAGGCTCGTAATAAAGCCACAATATATCAGCTATATTAAAGAGTTAACCTTTTGATTTTACTGACTTTTTTGATGAAGTTAGGGCAAATATACTTTTTATATTAAATTTCAAAAAATTTTCCATTTTTTATTCCATTCAATTGTTCTAATAATAGCCTCTTTGAGTGAAATCCTTTGTTTTAGCCCTAACTCTTCTCTGGCTCTTTTAGTGGAAGGGACATATCTTTCAGGTGGAACATTTGGGTCAGGCTTTTTCATAATTTTGACTTCAATGGGCTTGTCAAAGCAAGAAGCAACAAGTCTTGCCAAATCAGCAATTGTTATAGCTTCTTCAGAGCCTACATTGTAGGGTCTGCATGACTGTCCTTTAAATAAAATCGTCCAGAGCCATATTGCCAAATCAGCAGCATACATATAAGACCTATACGGAGTTCCATCTCCTTTTACTATAATCGGTCCTCCCATCAAACCGTCACGAATGAAGTTTCCGATGGCATAATGAAGATTAAGTTGCAGATATGGTCCTACAAAGGAGAAACAACGCGCAATTTTAATTTCAATTCCGTAACTTTTGGCATAAGTTATACATAAAAATTCAGCTGCTCTTTTTCCGATTCCTAAAGCGGCGTTTGAATCATCTGGATTAACAGCACCATTGTAATCTTCAGGAATGTGAGTCATATCAGAAGGCTGAATGCCATATATGTTTCCAGAACTTGCAAATAAAATTTTCTTGGCATTACATTTAACTGCGAAGTCCAGCAATCGTCTTGTTCCGTTTACTATCGTATCAAATCTTAAAACAGGGTCTTCTTTCTTAAAGTAACCCTCTGCTGAAGCACTTGCAAGATGTATAATATAGGGAAACTCTCTATCTAAAAATTTAAAATTTTTAATATCTCCAATTTGAAAACTGACATATTTATTTATTGCAAGATGTGGAAATGCATTTTTAAATGATTCATAATTTCTTGTGAGCACAACTGCTTCTGATTTAAGATCAAGGATTCTATTTATCCATATAAAACTCTCCAATATCCATTTTCCAAAAAATCCTGTTCCTCCCGTAATAAAGATACGCTTACCTCTTATTTCTTCCCACAACTCTTCAGTATGTTGAAGTATGAAGTCTAAATCTTTATGTAAAGGATTTGTTTTTTCATTCATTGCCTTTTATTTTTTGCTTTAGATTCACTTCTTAGGGGACGACAAAGCTGTCTTTCACTTTTTTCAATAAAATCTTTTTCAGTAAAAACTTCATTATAAGGTACAGGTAGTGGTCTGCCATAGGTCTTTTTTAAATAGTTGTTTATAAAATTTCTATCTTCTGCAACAAGGCAGGTGTCTGTATATTTGCCAAAAAATCTGATATTCAATCCCCTTTCAATAATGTCTCTAAGAGGTTCTTTAAAGAAATTTCCAAGAGAACAATGAATATAGGGGCATGGCATAATATCTCCATACTTCGTCACCGATACCATTCTTTTAACTGCTATACATCCTAAATCCAATCCATATCCAGGTGTAAGATGTGTGAATACATTATATTTCTTTTCAAGTTCCCTTACATAATCCATATCTTCTCTTGTAATAAGGACATCAAACTTACCTTCCCATTCTCCCACAGGTTTTGCATATGTAACAAATACTCCGACACCCATTCCATTTAAAAATTCCAAGAATTCAATAAACTCCTGAGACCTTACTCTTTGTTTTGTTACAACAGTTTGTACAATTATATTAAGTCCTGCATTCTGAGCCGCTTCAATTGCTTTCAAACATCTTTCATGAGAGCCTTTTCTTCTTCTAAAACTATCATGTTCTTCTGCAGAGAGGCTATCAAGGCTCAGTTGAATTTTATCTACTCCAATACTTTTTAAATGTTTTGCTCTTTTTTCATCAAGAAACCAACCATTTGTATCAGATGTAATATAAAATTTTTCAGGGTCAATTGCTTTTACTATATCATCAAAGTCTGGAAAAACTAAGGGTTCACCACCTGTAATGACAATATGCGCAAGTCCCATCTCATCAGCCTGACGAAAAAGTTCTTTAACATCCTCGGGAGTAAAATGCCTTTCACCTTTCTTACGCCTCAATCTCGTTATATCACAATGCTGGCAGTGAAAATTGCATTTATAATCGTACTGAAATTGAAGTATGGCTATACTCTCCCCTCTTTTAATCTTTTCCTCAAATTTCATAACCTTTTCATATACATAGGGCTTTTCTTTTTTTAGCTTATTCCTTTTTTCATTTTCTTCTTCCCTTACTTTCGGCTTTAAATTATCATCCAGCATACTACACCTCAATTTTTTCATTTAATAACCTCAAGATTTGTATCTCTTAATACAGCTAAATCAATCTTTACGCCATACTTTCCCTTTACAAGATTTACAACTTCATCTGAATAACTTCCAGCCATTACTATAATTGCATCTATGGGTTCTGATTCTATGGTTTCAGGTGAGACTATTGGAATATGTGTTGCAGGTGTATATTTACCCTGTTTAAAGGTTGCTGAATCTACAACATATTTTATTTTATTTGATATCTCTGTCAAAGACAAAACAGCAAGTGCTTGATGTCCAGCACCCCAGACTGCCACCTTTTTATTCTTGTATTTGCCCAAAAATTTGTTGAGCTCTTCTTTAAGAGATAATAAATAATTATTAAAATGCGATAAAGCAATTGGTTTTTTTCTTTGAACAACCGCTGATATAATATAGTCATGCCAGATTTCACTGAATTCAATCACTTCAAAACCGTTAAGGTTTAGTGAAATGATTAATGTGTCTTTTGTAAAATACATTAGATGATCTGATATGAATTCAGAGAAGAGATTTTTCCTCAAAATCATGTTAAAGTTTGGAACTTCTACAATCCCAACCGCATCCTCTTTTAAATTATTAAAAATACCTCGCAATACTTTATTGGGATAAGGAATATGCTCTAAAAAACTCATCATAAAAAATGCATCAAACGGTGCATTTTCTATCTGATAATTCTCACTTTCTATAAAACCTCGTATTACTTTCAAACCCTGTTTCTTACAAGCAGATACAGACTCCTCAGATGCCTCAAGCCCATATGCATCAACTCCTAACTGAACCATCAATGAGAGATACTCTCCTTTACCACAACCTATTTCAATAATTTTTTTTCCTTTCAATGAATATTTTTCTATGAAATCTTGAAATTGTTTAAATCTAAACTGTTTCATACTTTCAGAAAAACCAGTGGCTCTGATGACTTCTTTATAATAGGGCACAGGGTCATTTCCGAGTTGAACTAAACCACATCCCGAACATTGATAAACTTCCAAATCAATTCCTCTATCATCAGCAATGTCATCTTTGGCAGGTAAATACTGGGCAGATTTTGGCATATTTTTTAATACTATTAAAGGCTTTTCAAAAAATAAATTTCCACAGACTCTGCATCTATTTACTGGCATAGCAATCTCCATCTATGTATTTTCTGTATATTTCATGAATTTTTATTAGATTTTCGGGGCATTTATTATGCCACATAAGATAACCTCTGTCTGTTTCTTTTAATCCCTCATTTTTAGGCACAAAACTACTTGGAAGATAACACTGATACAGAAATGATATAAAATGTCCTCTGATATCTTGACTACAAAAGATTTCATTAATTGCAATAGGCTCTGGCTTAAATTCTACTGGAGTGCCTATTTCCGTTTCTGCTACTTTTAAAACCCTCTCTGCCATCTTCTCTTTAAAACGAACAATGCCACCGGGTAAATGCCATCCTGTTCCTGCGTATTCATCATCCCTCCATGAAAGAAGTATCCGTCCTTTTTCATCCTTAATAAGAAGGTCTACATTTACTAATGGTGTGAGCCTGCTAATAAATAGAAAAATTTCTTCAGGGAGCCCTTTTCTTGGGTTCATTATAAACTGTTCTAAAGTTTTTATTGCTTCACTAATTGTCATAATATTTTTTCCTTACTCTCCAGAAATGGCCACATGTCTTCAAGGGAGCCTGATACCATTGAGCCATCTGGAAGAGTTTTTGACATTATTCTTGGAGCAATCTGTAAGTCTGGATCAATCATCAATTCGCATATTACAGGACCTTCGCTTTCAAGTATCTCTTTTATCTGCTCTTTCAAACTGTCCTGCTTTTTTATTCTGTAAGTTTTAAATCCGTAAGCCTTGCCTATTTTTAAAGTATCTGGTAATGTTAATCCACTTGAG
>JBEPZQ010000164.1:0-890 GCA_041640755.1 Thermodesulfovibrio sp.
ATACAAAAAAATGCTTTCACAGGTCAACTGCACGCATTAGAGCCAAAAATAGCGATAGAAATCCAATAATTGGTATAACCATTTGAAAATTAAGTATTTTTTGCTGTCATTGCGAGCATCCGAAGCATGCGAAGCAATCTCTTTGAAGGGGAAAAGGCAAGATTGCTTCCTCCTCGCTTCGCTCGGAGTCGCAATGACGGAGAGGGGGTATCCTCGCAATTAAGGAGAGGTGTTCACCATCCACCATCCACGAATCACCATTCACCAGTTACCAATTAGAGACTGCTTCGCCTCCTTCGGAGGCTCGCAGTGACAAAAAAATCTGAGGCTCGCAGTGACGATGTTGCGGATTGCCACGCTATCGGCTCGCAACAGGGGGCTCGCAGTGACGAGTGTCTATCTCTATTTTTAAAAATCTTTCGCTTGCTAAAAATGTGCTTTTCAGGGTAAAATTTAATTTACCAATTAAAAATTCGCAGGAGGAGAGGATGAAAAAGGGAATTCACCCTGAATACAAAGAAGTAACAGTAATAGGCGCCTGTGGAGAGACATTTTTAACTCGTTCCACAAACAAAGTAATAAAGGTTGATATTTGCTCAAAGTGTCATCCTTTTTACACTGGAAAGCAGAAAATTGTTGATACTGAGGGTAGAGTAGAGAAGTTCATGAAAAAATACGGAAAAAAATAGCTCTTAATAGTCTACAAAAAGGGGTTAGTTTATATTGTTAATTTCTAACCCCTTTTTTATTTGAAGATAAATTAAGCGATTCTTAAGCGTCATTGCGACTCTGAGTAAAGGGAGGAGGAAGCAATCTCTCTTTTTTATGAGATTGCCACGCCTGCCTTACACCATGCTTGCAATGACGGAAAAAAACAGATGGTAAGGCTC
>JBEPZQ010000164.1:900-4306 GCA_041640755.1 Thermodesulfovibrio sp.
TAAATCAATTGGTGGTCAAGCTGTTATTGAAGGAGTTATGATGAAGTCCACAGAGGGGTGGGCGGTGGCTGTGAGAAACCCCAGAGGAGAGATTGTAACAAAAACAGAAAAATTTAACAAAAAGGGCATCCTTACCAAAATACCTATGATCAGAGGTTTTTTTATTCTTCTTGAAACTCTATGGCTTGGTATGAAGGCAATAGATTTTAGCAGTCAAGTAGCTTTTGAGGAGGAAAAAGCAAGTCCTTGGAGTTTTGTGTTGTCTATTTTTTTAGCCTCAATAATAGGAGTTTTGCTTTTTATCCTTTTGCCACTTTATCTGACAAAGGTTGCGGATTATTTTGTAGGCATGATTTCAAGTAATTCATTTGTTTTTAATCTTGTTGACGGTATTCTCAGGGTTTTGATATTTATTGGATATGTTTTTGCAATCAGTCTTTGGAGTCAGATAAGAAGGATTTTTGCCTATCATGGAGCTGAACATAAAGCAATAAATGCCTTTGAATCTGGAGAAAACTTAGAGCCTCATGCAGTAATGAATTATTCAAGGTTGCATGTAAGATGCGGAACAAGTTTTATTTTTATTGTTCTTGTAATAAGTATTCTTGTTTTCTCGATGATTCCTTCTTCGTGGAGTTTTTTCATGAAGGCAGTTTCAAGAGTATTGCTTCTGCCTCTGATTGCGGGTATTTCATATGAATTATTAAAACTTTCTGCAAAATGGCAGAATAATATAGTTGCCAGAATTTTTGTATTTCCAGGATTACTTTTTCAAAGAATAACAACAAAAGAGCCAGATATTTCACAGATAGAGGTTGCTTGTGAAGCATTAAAGGCTGTATTAAAGTTTTCTGAAGAGGAGGTGAAGGCATGATTGAAAAGCTGCAGGAAATTGAAAAAAAATATGAAAAAATTACTGAGGCACTTTCTGATCCCAAAGTGCTTTCAAATAAAGAAGAATATATGAAATATTCCAAAGAGCAGGCAGAACTTCAGCCAATTGTGACAAAGCTTAGAGAATATAAAAAGATTATTGCTCAAATTGAAGAAGCTGAGGAACTATTGAAAAGCGCTGATAATGAATTGAAAGAACTCGCTGAAGAAGAGCTTCAGGAGCTAAAAAAGTTAAAACCGCAAGTTGAACAGGAGCTTAAGATTCTTCTTTTACCTAAAGACCCCCGTGATGAAAAGAATGTTATTTTGGAGATAAGGGCAGGAACAGGCGGAGAGGAGGCAGCACTTTTTGCAGCTAATTTGTTCAGGATGTATTCCAAGTATGCTGAATCAAAGGGCTGGAAAGTGGAGGTCATTGACTCACATCCAACAGGACTTGGTGGTTTTAAAGAAATAATTGCCTTAATATCAGGTAAAGGAGCTTACAGCAGACTCAAATATGAAAGCGGAGTTCACAGGGTGCAGAGAATTCCTGTAACCGAAGCATCTGGTAGAATTCATACATCAACAGCTACTGTAGCTGTGCTTCCAGAGGCTGAAGAGGTTGATATAAAGATAGATGAAAAGGACTTAAGGATTGATACATTTTGCTCTTCAGGTCCAGGAGGTCAATCAGTAAATACAGCTTATTCGGCTGTAAGAATTGTCCACATTCCAACAGGAATAATCGTTCAGTGTCAGGATGAAAGATCCCAGATCAAAAACAGAGAAAAGGCAATGAAGGTTTTAAGGGCAAGGCTTCTTGAGATTGAAAGACAAAAGAGAGAATCTGAAAGAGCAGCGGAGAGAAAAGGACAGGTTGGCACTGGGGAGAGAAGTGAAAGGATTCGTACATACAACTTTCCTCAAAACAGAGTAACTGACCACAGAATCGGGCTTACCCTGTATAAACTTGAACAGTTCTTAAATGGTGATATTGATGAAGTAATTGATGCCCTTATTGCCTATTATCAGGCTGAAAGATTAAAAGAAATGTGAAAGCCATTGAAAAAATAAGGGAAATTACTGATGTTTTTAAAGTCAGAAAAATTGATAATCCAGAACAACAAGCCACTGCAATAGTTCTCAAAATTTTAAACACAGACAAAATAAAGCTATACACTGAAAATCCGCATCTAACTCCTGAACAAATTCATTTCATAGACAGCCTTGTAAGCAGGCGACTTAAAAAAGAGCCTCTTGAGTATATTCTCGGTGAATGCGATTTTTACAATGTTAAAATCAAAGTTGGTCCCGGAGTATTAATACCAAGACCAGAGACAGAGATTATAGTAGAGGAATTTCAAAAGAGAGTAGATTCAAACAAAACATACGGAAAAAGACTGCTTGATTTGTGCACAGGCTCTGGATGTATAGCAATTTCAATTGCTAAGCTTTTTCCTAATCTTAAAGTATTTGGAGTTGATATATCTTGGAAGGCAATTTCTTATGCCATTGAAAATAAAACTTTCAATGATGTTAAAAATAATTACTTTATTGTAGGAGATTTGTTCCATCCATTCAAATATAAATCTTTTTCATACATCACTGCCAATCCTCCATATGTAAGAACTGAGGAAATTTTTTCTCTTCAACCTGAAGTTAGAGATTATGAACCTATACAGGCATTGGATGGAGGATACGATGGACTGATTTTTTATAGAAGAATTTTAAAAGAAGCTAAAAATTATCTTATCAATAACGGATTGATTTTTTTTGAAATTGGAATAAATCAGTCTTCAGAAATAAAGCATCTTGCTGTCCAAGAGGGCTATGAAATTATTGATGTTATTAAAGACCTTGCAGGAATAGACAGAGTTATGATATTAATTTTGAATGATGAATTGTGATTTGATGATAAATACAAAGGCATTAATAGTTATTATTTTATTAATTCCTTGTCTCATTTTTGCAGAAGAATATATGATTAGTAATGTTCCATTTTTCCCGTCTGAAAATTTTCAGTGCGGACCTACCTCCTTAGCCTCTGTATTGAATTTTTTAGGTTTGGAGATTACACCTGAGAAAATTGCAAAAGAGATTTACAGTGAAGGAGCAAAGGGAACATCAGACTTTGATATGATTTTATATCCCACGAAAAAGGGATTCAAGAGCATCCACTACAAGGGAAGCCTGGATGATTTAAAAGAAAAAATTAAAGCAAACAAGCCTTTGATTGTAATGGTTGATGAGGGAATATGGTTCTATAAAAAATATCACTTTATGGTTGTTGTTGGCTTTGACAATAGCGGCTTAATCGTTTATTCAGGTAAAAATAAAGATGAGAGAATAGATTACGAGAAGTTTATAAGTAAATGGCAAAAAACAGACTTTTGGACTCTTTTAATTGAAAAATATTAACCTTGTCAATTATAAGTTTTTTTTGCTATAATTATAAAATTTTTTTAAGAGGTGTAATATGGAAAAAGTAGAGATAAGGTGGCATGGAAGGGGAGGGCAGGGAACAGTGACT
>JBEPZQ010000165.1:0-4237 GCA_041640755.1 Thermodesulfovibrio sp.
GACAGACACAAATCCTTCCATTATTGCCTGAATATCTGTGTTTTCCATTCTATGCCATGATACTACTCCACCACCTATCCAGTATTGCTTTTCTCCCCACGGTGAGAAAATTTCGTGGATTGAGTTTTCGTATGAGCGTTTTCCTTGTCTTGTTACTTTTATTCCGTTTATCTCTTGCAAAGCTTTATTTGGAACATTGACATTTAAAAGCGTGTCCTGAGGAAGTCCTTTTTCAAGAATAAACTTTGCAATTTTTAAGGCAAAGTAACAGGCAGTCTCATATTTAAAAGGTCTTTCACCTACAAGGGAAATAGCAAAAGATGGCACTCCAAGAATTGTTCCTTCAATTGCAGCAGAAACTGTTCCAGAGTAAGTGATATCCTCGCCCAAGTTTGCTCCTTTGTTTATTCCCGATACTACAAGGTCAGGTTCACGGGGAAGTATTTTTTTCACGCCAAGAACAACGCAGTCTGTAGGAGTGCCGTTTAAGCTGTAGCAATTTTCTTTGATTAAATCAACCTTAAGAGGTCTGTGCATTGTAAGGGCATGACTTACTGCAGAACGGTCTCTGTCAGGAGCAACAATGACAACTTCTCCAATTTCCTTCAATGTCTCATAAAGAGTTTGGATGCCTTTTGAGAAAAATCCATCATCATTTGTCAAAAGTATCAAAGCCATTTACTTATTCCTCTGAATAACATAGTCTGCTATTTTAAAAAGAGTATCTCTTTCAGGAGAATCTGGAAAAACCTTAAGTGAATCCTTTGCTTTTTCAACATAATTTTTAGCTATCTGCATTGAGGAGCTAATGCAGTTGTATTTGTTAAGATAATTTAAGATTTTTGCAAGGTCTTCGTCAGAAAAATTATCTTTTTTCAAAATTGTTACAATCTCTTCTTTTTCATCAGCCTTTTTTAAAAGTTCAATCAAAGGCAAGGTGATTTTACCTTCCATTAAGTCTTTACCAAGAGTTTTACCAAGAGCTTTTTCTTCAGCAACATAGTCAAGAATATCATCAACCATTTGAAATGCTACTCCGATGTGGTATCCAAAATCAGTCAGGGCTTGTAGTTTTTCATTGGATAACTTAGCAAGAATTCCTGCAATTCTGCATGCTGCTGTGATAAGCCCAGCTGTTTTTCCTGTTATTATTCTTATATAATCTTCAAATGTGATTGTTGGATCCCCTGTCTTCATAAGCTGAAGAATTTCACCCTCTGCCATTTGATAGGTCGCACGAGATAGGGCTTCCATTATCGGAAGGCTTTCCTGTGCAACGCTTATATGAAGAGCTTTTGCATAAAGATAATCGCCAAGAAGAATGACTGTTTGGTTTCCCCATATCCTGTTTGCAGATTTTTTGCCTCTTCTGAGCTCAGCCTCATCAACAACATCATCATGAAGTAGACTTGCAGTATGTAATGCCTCAATCACTGCAGCAAGAATCACTCTTTTGTATCCTTTATATCCTGCAAGGTCCGAACACATAAGAAGAAAAAGAGGCCTCAGCCTTTTGCCACCTGAGCTTATAATGTAAGAGCCAATTGTAGGAATCAGGGCTGCATCAGACTGAAATATGTTTACAAGTTCCTTTTCAACTTCCTTTAGTTCTCCTTCGTATCTTTGAAGAATCTCCCTTAAATTCACAGATTAAGCCTCAGTTTTTCAATTTTTTTGTCGTTGGAGATATATTTTATATGCTTTGGCAAAAATGCACCTTTCTCGGTAATTATAGCTGTTACATATTTTGCAGGTGTTATATCAAAAGCTCTATTAATAACTTTCACACCCTCTGGAGCTATTCTAACTCCCTTGATAGTTGTCACCTCATCAGCAATTCTTTCTTCAATAGGAATCTCATCTCCTGATGCAATTGATAAATCTATGCTTGATACAGGTGCTGCAACATAAAAGGGAACTTTATTTTCCTTACATAGCACAGCTAATGAGTATGTGCCTATTTTGTTTGCCACATCTCCATTTCTTACTGTTCTGTCAGTCCCTACAATTACAAAATCAACTGCACCGCTTCTTAAAATAGCTCCAGCAGAATTGTCAGTTATTAAAGTAACATCAATTCCTGCCTGCATGAGTTCAAATGTTGTTATTCTTGCCCCTTGAAGCACAGGTCTTGTCTCGCATGAAATCACTTTAAATTTTATCCCTTGCTCTTTTGCAAGATACATTCCTGCTGTAGCAGTTCCATAACCTCCTGTTGCAAGAGCCCCAGCGTTACAGTAAGTCATAACAGTGCAACCATCTTTGAAAAGAGGCAGTGCATACTCACCAATTTTTCTATTTATCTCTATGTCTTCCTGCTGAATTTTCAAAGCCTCGTTTTTAATAATTGATTGTAGCTCATCAATAGAGGCATTAAGATTATTGTGAATGATTTTATCAATTCTCTCCACCGCCCAGCGAATATTAACCGCTGTTGGTCTTGTTGAGAGTATTCTTTGAAGAACAGGTTTTAATTTTTTGTAAAATTCATTTACATCTGTTGCTTCAATATTCAATGAAGCCAATGCAATAGCCATTGAAGCTGCGATACCTATCGCAGGAGCGCCCCGTATTGAAAGATTTTCAATTGCATTAGCTACTTCTTCATAATGCGTGCATTTGAGATACTCTATCTTTTCTGGAAGAAGTCTTTGGTCAAGTATGTAAACTGTATCATTTTCCCACTTGATTGATTGAAGCATAGGCATATTATAACAATTTTTGATGATTTA
Source organism: Thermodesulfovibrio sp. (assembly GCA_041640755.1). Taxonomy (GTDB): domain Bacteria; phylum Nitrospirota; class Thermodesulfovibrionia; order Thermodesulfovibrionales; family Thermodesulfovibrionaceae; genus Thermodesulfovibrio. Next base: position 2,733 of record JBEPZQ010000165.1, read on the forward strand.
AATCTTGTAACATGAACAACCTTAAAAAAATCCAACAATTTAAACCTAAATTGAGAGCTTTGTACATAAAACCCTTGTGAACATATCATTGCAAGCCTCAACTAAACTTAGGTTTGGTAACTTCCTCTTGAGGATTACTAAGAGAGGAGATTTTTTCTTTTTTTTCAAAGGTTTGTAGTGACGATGTTTAGGATTGCTATGCTATCTTTCGCAACATTTGGATTTACAGTTATGAATGTGTTTTATATTTTTGAAGTTAAAGAAAGTAATTGAAAATATTTTTAATTTTTAATGTGGAACTATATGAATATACTGAAAAATTTTAATATTAAATGCGAGAGGTGGGATTTGAACCCACACGGTGTTACCCACTGGATTCTAAGTCCAGCGCGTCTGCCATTCCGCCACTCTCGCAATTATTTAATTTTAAGTGATTTTTCAGAAGTTTTTCAATTATAAGCATTAGAGATAATAAAAAATGTCCGTTAAATAAATATGGATAGATAAAAATAAAAAGTCCATAAAATGCATAAATACCTCTGTTTCAAAACAAGGTAATGTCAAAAATTATATGAAAAAAATGAAAAAGATAAGAATAAGATAACAGGGAAGGGGGTTTTTATGAATAAAACAAATACGGGAAGGTCTAAGTATGGTAGAATTAAGGAAAAGACGGAAAAAGCCTGCTGTGTCCCAATGGTGTGGCTACAGGTAGCAATGACAATTGGAAATCGCTCAATTGGTTAAATATAATTTCAAACATCGCGGCTGAAACTATGATATATGTAAAGATTGCTCCTATTTTCCCAAGTGTTAAGATGCCGTATATTAAAGGAATATAATAAAATTCTTCAAAAACCACATGATGTGTTTTAAATTTGAAGGCAATAAAATGAAATATTGTAAGAAGTAATGAGAAGATAATTATAGCAATCATGTGATATATTTTATTATCAACTATTTTAAATATCTTCATGAATTATTTACTTCGCTTTATTAGATAGTAACCTGCGGTAAGTCCTAATATTATCACACCTATTCCTATTAGTGAAAGACTGGGAATTTCTTTGACATCAAGTATAATGACCTTCCTTGAGATAGCAATAATTGCTACTGCCATGACAACTTTAACATGGTCAACAGATTCGGATAGATATGTCTTCATTATAGTTTTAAGAAGCTCAATTCCAATTATAACAAGCATGAAAAATCCAAAAAGTTCAAGAAGTTCTTCAATATCAAGAATAAAAACAGGCGGAGTAATAACATCCTTTATTATAAGCCAGCCAAGTTCAACAGTAGAGAGCAACAAAACAAACGCCATCATTACAGTAAGAACTTTAATGATAAGTTTTTTAAATTTTATGAGGTAGTCAAACACAACCAGCTTCCTTATTTTTTTTATAATATCAATAAAAAGATTTTTTATATGTAAAAAGCAAATATAACAAAAAAAAAACAATCTTAAAAAACAAATAGAGTATCTCGAAAAGAGGTAGTCTAAG
>JBEPZQ010000166.1:0-4181 GCA_041640755.1 Thermodesulfovibrio sp.
AGATGAGCCATCTCTGCCTGCAAAGAGTCTTCATATTTGCATCCGCAATTTTCCTTTTCATTTGAGACTGTATCATCATAGTTTCCCTGAACACCTTCAATTTTATTTTCAATAATAAAATCCACTACCTCATTTACAAATGGTGCGTATCCTCCAATATCACCAAGATGATATATTTTTTCAACTTTTCTGCTTATAGCCTCCTCATAAGCCCTTTTCAAAGCCTCAATATTTCCGTGAATATCGCCTAATATCCCAATTTTCAAAGTCTCCTCCTTTGTTATGCAAATCTCTCCTTTATTGCACTGATAATTCTGTATCGCCATGTAAGTATGCCAGAGTATTCATAGGGAAGAAGTAAAGAGTTCTTTCCTATTTTGTATCTGTTGCCTCTCCACACTACTGTGCTACTTAAAAGAGGTACAAACCAAAGAATTCCGATTATAATGTCTTTAAAAGGAGAAAGTAAGTAAACTCTTTTGTTCATCTCAGTCTTTATGATTTTGCCCAAGTAGATATCACAGAAAATTTTTACCGAGGATACCCATAATGCAAAGAAAAATGTAAACCATGAAAGATTGAGCAAAAGAGAAATCACAGACATAAAGACAGGATTCCCAAGCATTTCAGATAGATATTTGCCCCCACCAATTTTCCATCTTAGTTTTCCCCACCTTGTGTGTCTGTTTAAAAATTTTTTTATATCCCAGTACTCATTCACATTGTCTATTGTGTAGCTTGAAAGGACTACTTTTTTCCCAGATTTATGCATGTTATATCCAATGACATAGTCCTCTGCAAGAAAATCTTTAAAAGCCTCAAGCCCTCCAATTGCTTCAATGTCCTTTTTTCTCATGAGCATTGACTTGCCTATCACGCAAGGCATTTTTAAAAACTTATCAAGGAAGCAGACACTTGAGATTATGAATGTATTAAGATGGAGATTCTCCAGTTTAGCACCCAGAGATAGACTTCCAGTTCCTCTTATGATATTTGTAACAAGTCCAACATTTTCATCAGAAAGATGTTTCACAATCTCTCTAATATAGTTTTTCTCTACCATTACATTGCTGTCACTTATAAGAACAATATCGTATCGTGATTCTTGGTAGGCAGGTATCAGGTTATTTACCTTTGGATTAAGACCTATTTGGCATTTTTCAACTAAAAGTTTAACCTTTTCTGGATACTTGTCAGCTATTTTCCTCGCTGTTCTGTAAGCAGGGTCATTGTAGTCCTGAAGGGCGAGAATTACTTCATATTCTGGATAATCCTGAGTGCAAAAGCTCTCAAGATTGTCAAATAGGTCATCATCAATTCCTTTAAGGGGCTTGAGAATTGAAATAGGCGGATAGTATTCTTTGTTATCGTTTCGTTCTCCTATTTTAGAACGAACTGCCCATATCTGGAATCCGTATCCAACAATTCCTAAAAAAGCAATGATTGTAAAGATATAAAATGTTTCCATATATCCTCCTATCCTCTAAAAAGAGTTATTGCAACACCTTTATTGTGTTTAATACAATTTTTCACTGCTGAAATATTCTTCTCGCAGTTCAGTAGAGTTTTCCATGAATAAAGATGTCTTGGCTTGTGGAAATCGCTATTTGCAATATATGGATATTTTTTAAGGCTTACAACATTGAAGACATCGTCCCTGTTTGCTATCTCCCAAGCATCAATGTATTTTGCATATTTTTCTCTGTTCCTCCACAGATAAAGAGTATTCCTTATCTCTCCTTTCATCTGATGGGGATGACATGCAACTACAAGGGCATTCTGTCTTTTTGCCTCAAGAAATATGTGCTCGTAACTTTCACAGGCTGAAATAAATTCTTTAATGTCAATAATTAGAATATGAGCTGACTTTTCAGATGATAGATAATTTTTGCTGATTTCTACTCCTGCAATTACAAGCATCTGGTATTTATCCCATGCCCTCTGTGCTTCATCCTGAATGTTTTGCAAATATTCATAAAAATTTTTCTCTGTGATTGTCATTTCAAACTTATATGCCAGCTTTCCTATCATGCTGTCTCCATTTACCACATGGTCAGTTATGGCAATAACATCAAATCCAGCCTGACCATAAAGGTCTATAACTTTTCTCAGTTCAAGGGAACCGTCTGAGTATTTGGTATGTATGTGAAAGTCGCACAAAAGCATATTTTTAATTTGATAATAACTCCCGAATGTTACAGGAAGGTTAAGAAAAAATTAAATTTCTGTTAATTTTGTTTAACAATTCTGTAACATTCCTTTAACTTTCGTGTAACAAAATTGTGAAATAATAATGTAGTTCTAAATCAATACAAACGGAGGATAATATGCCTGAAACATTAGAACTAATGGAAACCGATGAATTATGTTCAGATGAATTAGCTCTGCTGTATCGGGAACTGACTGTCCACTTTCAACCTATTTATTCCACAAGGCTCGGCAAGGTTTTTGGATACGAAGCTTTGGCAAGACATAAAAATAGGGCTATCAATATCAAAAATCTATTTTTAATGGCAAAAAAATCAGGCTTTCTTTTTGAGCTTGATATGCTTTGCAGAAGAAATGCAATTCAGGAGGCATCAAGGCAAAATTTGAACGGATATTTATTTATTAATATCTGCCCTGAAAGTCTTCTTGTGCCCAAACACGAAATTGGATTAACAGATAAATTTGCAGAAGAGTTTAAATTCCCGAAGGAAAGAATTATTCTTGAAATAACTGAAGAGACAGCAATTGAAAATTATGAATTATTTTTTGAAGGTATCTCATATTACAAAAGCAGAGGATATAAAATAGCAATTGATGATTTTGGAGCAGGATTTGGTGGTCCAAAGCTTTTCAGCATGATTAAGCCCTGGATTGTAAAAATTGATAGATATTTTATACAAACTTTGGAAGACAATTTTATTTCTCGCTCTTTTGTTGACTACACAATTTCAGTATGCCAACAATTAGGAATAATGGTGGTTGCAGAGGGTATAGAGACCCAGATTCAACTGCAGCAAGCTATAAAATTTGGAGCGGATCTGCTTCAGGGTTATTATTTGGGCAAACCAAAGGCAGAAATAGCTTTGCTTTCAGAAACCTATGCTAATTAATGAATTAGAGAAAATTGATTTTAAGTGTGAATTAGAAAGAAATCTGTTTGATGTATATGTGGGTCAAATTTCTTTAAACATAGAACCATTACGGGATGATGCCAAAATTATGGATGCCTTCCTAAGATTTATGAGAGAGGAAAATCTTAGTCTCATACCTATAGTAGATAAAAAATCAAATGTGGTCGGTCAAATTCAAAGGAACAGATTTTTGGAGCATACTATTCTTGGAAGATACGGATACGGAATTCATCTTAATTCAAGAAAGAGCCTCTTTGAAGTTATGGAGACACCAACAACAATAGTTGAAAATACTATATCTCTTGAGGATGCTTCAATGTTAGTTCAAAAGAGAGAAAATAAAAAAATTTATGACGACATAATAGTAACAAAAGAGAGCAAATATTACGGAGTATTGCCAGTAAACATACTTCTTGAGGCAATCACAAAGAGAGCGATTATATTGGCAAAAGACTCAAATCCTCTTACAGGACTTCTGGGAAACTGGGCAATCCAGAGGGAGATTGAAAAAAGAATTCGTTGTGGTTGTATTTTTGATGTCTGCTACATAGATCTCAATAATTTTAAGCCCTTTAATGATTGTTATGGATTTGAAAAAGGTGACAAGGCAATTTCTGCTATTGGAGAAATTTTAAGAAAAATTTCCTATGAAACAGACAATCAAATCTTTGTAGGACACATTGGAGGAGATGACTTTATCGTTATTACCCCATCACACATGGGAGAGGTGGTATGTTCAGAGATAATAAAAAGATTTGAAGAATTCTTACCTGCTTTGCATGGGGAAGATTTTGTAAAGGGCTATTATACATCAAAAAACAGAAAGGGAGAGGAGATGGTTTTTCCACTTTTGTCTCTCACATGCGCAATCGTTAACTCAGCTAATATTTCGTCCTTTGCCCATCTTGCCTCTGTTGCATCAGAAGTTAAGGCTGAGGCAAAGAGGCTCTCAAGGATAAAGGGTAGTTCTGTGATATTCAAGGACAGAAGAAATGAAGGAGAATAATCTTTTTAACTTATCTTTAATATCCCATGAGTTTAAAGCACCATTAAGTGCGATTT